>JASBSE010000180.1 GCA_030149115.1 Winogradskyella sp.
CATAGGAATTTTAATACCAAAATTGTCTTTTAAATCTTCATTGATATAGACTGAATTTGAAAATAACTTATCACATTTATTATATAAAATAGGGTAGAAGATCTTAGAAATATAAAAGGATAGCTTGCTTGTTACATTGTCTGAAGGAAAGCCTCTTTCGCTAATAATTGTTTTTACATTTTTATTGAATGTAGCTACAATTCCGTTTATTAAATTGGGAAATGCTAAAAATGAAATGGAGATTTGTATGTTATTCTTTTTTATAAAACGATAATACCTAAAAATAAAGCTAATAGAATCAAAAAACTTCTTGTAGAAAGGTCTGTTAGCATGTTTGTCGCTCATGGCGAAAATTTCTACACCCTCAGGAACTGGAAAGTGCAAAACTTTATGGAATAAAACTAATGTGACATTATAGTCATGTCTTAGTTCTTTTAAAAGTAAGCTAATGACTTTTTCGGCACCACCACTGGCTAGTGATATGCTTAAAATAGTAATATTTTTTTTCTGATTTGGGGTCATAAAATAAATATCTAGTTGATATTATGCATATTAGTGTCAAACATAGCAACAATTAATTGACTAATCTTATTTTATCGATAATAGTAGGTTTTCTATGTTAAAAAGGAATATCAATTACTTTTTTACGACCTCTAAAAAAAGATCTTCATATTCTTTTAAAATCTTTTTACTATTAAATTTTTTGTATACAGTTTCTTTCACAATTTTAGGATCCCAGATTCGGTCTTCTTTTAACTTGCTAATATAATCCTCTTCATTTTCTACTATATAACCATTAATTCCATTGTCAATGATTTCTTTTGTACCACCAGGAGCTTTAAAG
Source organism: Winogradskyella sp. (assembly GCA_030149115.1). Lineage (GTDB taxonomy): Bacteria > Bacteroidota > Bacteroidia > Flavobacteriales > Flavobacteriaceae > Winogradskyella. The sequence continues at coordinate 845 of JASBSE010000180.1, forward strand.
GCTATTACAGGAACACCTACCGAACAACTCTCTAATAAGGCATTTGGAAAACCTTCAGAATAAGAACCCTGCAAAAACATATCGTGTTTTATAAGTTCTTCAAGCACCTTATCTGTATATTTAATATGATTAACTTTATCTTCTAAATTGTGCTCTTTTATTTTGTCATAAATTTTTTGCTCGTAACTTCCAGAACCTATAATCGTAAATTGAAAAGGGTATTCTAATTTAGATAAAATGTCTAGTAATCTTAGTTGTCCTTTTATTTTACTTAAGCGACCAACAGTGATAAGTTTTTTGACAGAATTTTTATTTTCAATAGTTTTTATTTTATCTGTATCTGTTAGAGGATTATTAATTATTCTAATTTTTTTTTCGTCATAGTTATATGATTCTAAAAAATCAGCCTTCATGTCCATAGATTGGCATATTATACAATCTAGTTTTGTTGTACCGTAATCAAAGATTTTTGATTGAATGATAGAAGATATTTTATTCTTTTGAGCTTTGTGTTTTCTTGCAACTTTATTTATAGTAGCTTGTCTGCCAATAAATTTTGTATTCTTAAAAAACATCGATATGTATCCCATAAAAGAATTTAAATGAGAAATTGAGCTCAAAACGATATCTGGACTTTCCTTCTTTAAGACTTTATATAAAGGAATGATAGATTCAGATACTTTATTCTTATTTAGATAGGTAGTTGTGATGTCATTTGTGTTATACTTAGAATCTTTTTCAAAACCAATAACTATAAGTTTAACAGTAAATATTTCTTTTGAAATATTCTGAGAAATAAATGTTATGACTCTTTCAGCACCTCCCGCAAATAATGTTGGTAAAACAAAATAAACTTTAATCTTTTTTTTATTCATTTTCAATACCTAATTTTAATAGTTTTCCAAATTTAAGATCACATCCAGGGGTTTTAAATTTTTGTGTACCTGAGTGGTGATGAAATGTAATTTCACCGAAATAAATTTTCCCTTTCACGGCATAAAAATCAACTCTAGAATAGATAAAGTCCTTAGCTATAGTTTCTGCTAGACTTTTCATCTTTTCAAATAACTCTGGTTTTTCTTCCATCTCACCATTATCATATTGCCAAACACAAGGTATAAAATTCCAATTGGCATCATATAAATTTCTTCTTCGGTCACCAAAACGAGCGATATCAACATGTACAAAAGCTAATTTGCCATTAAAACAATGAAATTTATAGTCATTAGGTATTTCTCCTTTTTCTGTTGATAAAAGTTCCTCTACTATTATTCTTGGTTCAATGTTTTTGTATTGCCATTCTCTTGTTGAATAATAAAAATTCTCTTTTAGGCTTCTTTTAAATTGTTTCTGTACCGTTGGCCAATCTACTGAAGCTTTGTCTTTAACAATTAGGTAACCACCACTGTCATGGTTATTTTTAATGATAAAATCACAATCTGGTAAATTTTCAGGTTTTATATCTGAAGCATTCTTTGTGTGATATAGTAAAGGAATTAGGTATTCTTCCCCAATCTTATCTGCTATATAAGATCTAACGGTATATTTATCAGCAACTAGTGTATGTAGGTCTGTTCTGTCATATAACTTTAACCAAGTTATTTTTTCATTTAATGTTTTAGGGTTGTCAAGATCAAAGGAGTAACCCATATATCTTTTAAAATACCATTTTATAAAAACCTTATCAGGTATAAGTTTAAGGCCAAATTCATATACTTTATAAAAAGGTCTCATTAGATTATATCCAAAATTTGAATTTCTATAAAAATTTGAAATTCTGCCTCTTAAGGTCTTTTTGTCATTTTTACCCATGCCTAATTAGTTTTTTTATATCGATGCTGCCCAGCTCTTTCGCAGGTATACCAGCAATAATTGTATGCTCTTTTTCAAAAGATTTATTTACTACAGAATTAGCTCCAATAGCAGTATTATTAGGTATTCTAATATTACCAAAAATTTTAGCGCCTGGTGCTATATATACATTGTCACCTAAAATAGGACCTTGTATTTCACCACCTGATGCACCAATATTAACACAGGCATGCATTCTGCAGTTAGCACCTATCTTGGTGGTGTAATTAATTATGATGGTTCCGTAATGTACTATTGAAAGTCCTGGGCCAAAAATATTAATTGGAATAGAAAAATTAAGTTTTATTGAAATTGACCTATATTTATATTTAAGATATAGAATATAAATCTTGTATAGTCCTTTGTTTTTACAGTTTGTGTAATACTCTAGTTTTCTCATTAATCTTTGAAAACGCCATACTGGGTTTGGAAAAAAAAGATTTTTTATTTTACTAGATAAGGAATCATTATTTACTTCTAAAGCAATTCTATCTCTATTTAAGTATTCTATATAATCTGCTTTATTTTTTATCATCTTAATTAATTTTGAAAATCATAAAGACCATATATTAGGTTTTTACTGTATTAATGACTTATTTTTTGCATTATTAAGTTTTTAACTCTGTAAATAAAAACTCGAAAACTTTTAATAAAACTAAACAACAAGGTTCCGTAAATGACAAGAACCAAAATGGTAATTTTTGTTGAATGCAATATCCAATCAATTATACTCAGGCTTGAATCGGAAACAAAAAACTTATCAACCAAAAAGTTCACAGAAAAAGCAGATAATGCAAAAATCAATAAAATAGGGAGTAGCCCTTTCCAATAGGTTAAAACATTTTTTTTAAAACCATGCTTAAACAAAAAATAGGGTTTCCAAAGTACAGCAATTATAAACATACTAGAAAGAGTACCCATTATTATGCCTGCGATACCATAAATTTTTCCTAAGATAAATGACACGGCCAAATTAATAATTGCTTCAAATACAGCTGCCCATACGTCAGAATATAGTCCATATGCATTTTTAAAACGGTCTATGGTCGAACTAATCTGCATAACAAAAAAGTTTGAAATAAACAGAATAAGAATGAGTTGAGAAAGTACGTATTTTTCTCCTAGCCATAAAACAATAAGATTATCTAAAGTATGATAGATTGTTAAACTAAAAAAACCAGCAATAAAAAATTGTATTGTTACCAATTCCCAAAATACTTTTTTTATGTTCTCTTTGTCGTCTTCTGCTATAAGATTTCCAACTGCAGAGCCTGTTCCTGCAAAAGCCATCATAATAAGACTATTTAATTTTGAAAACACCAAAAAATAGTTTCCGAACATTGCGACACTCTGTAGATTAATTAACCCATATATTAAAAGGTTATCTGTTCCATTTTTTACAAATTGACTCATTTTATGGAAGAATACTTGCTTTATCTTTTTAATAATCTGTGGGTATTCTTTAATTATTGAAGATTTCTCGTTAGAACTTATAATTAGCCAAGGGTAAATTTGTTTTATTTTTTTTCTTAAAGCAATGCTGTAAATTATACTGAATAAGAGTTCTAATATTATGTACAAGTAGAAATTTTTATAATACAATACAATAACAACTTGTAGTAATACACGGATAATATTAAAACTCTGAAAATACTTTTGTATGATGTAGCCTTTTTGATCAGCACCAAATAAACTTGCATGATAATTTACAAAATAAGCCAATAGAGTAGAGGTCATTAAGGTATAGAATACAAAGTATATAAGTAGTAGAGAAAAATTTGTGTCAGAAAAAATGAATGGAAAAAAAAGAGAAATAACTACACCAACTGCTAGAATAGCTAAACCAATTTTTTTATACAGTACACCAAGTAGTGCAATAATTTTATTTATTTCATTTTCATTTTTATCAAAAAGGGGTTTGTATAGTGTAAAACCTATTGCAGTTCCAATGCCTAGTTCGGCTAAATTAAGAAAGCCTAAAATACTTCTCAATGTCGATTCTAAGCCTATGAAGTCATCACCAAGCTCGTCCAAGAAAATCTTTCTAGAAAAAAATTGAAGAAAAATAGATACGGTGAAAAAAAACACACCGACTTTTGCATTTTTCAAAGATTTGGAGACTCTAGACATATATGCATTATTATAAGTGACAATAATAAAAAATGATTAACATATTCGTTAATTTATATGATAATTTACATTAAAACACGTCCAAAGTACAAAAAGATATAGGTGTCTAAATAGGATGTAGTAAAGTTACTCGGTACTTAGTTTGAGTTTTACACATACCGCATTGTTAATAAAGTTGTTATAACTTTTTAATATTCATAACATTCTCTTGGTCTTTAACCCTCTTTAATTTTATATTTTCGAATTTTATCGATGTAATAAAAAAAAATGTAAGAAAAAACTATAATTAGTTAAAATTTTGTTTTAGAAAGTCCAACACTGTGCATTTAAACGTATTTATTAGGTTTTTGTGGATAATAGTTGTTTTAAAAAGTATTTTCTTACAAAAAAATGATTTTAATCGAATTTTAATGTATTTAGACTCCGAAATAGATTTTAAATAATTAATATTGTTTACCCCGAATAATTGATTAATAGAAGAATGAAAATGAAAATTTTGAAAAACCTACATTTAAGAAAAAAATCTTATACTCTCTTTTTACTTTTTTTATCCCTTTTTTATACTAACATTTACTCTCAGCAGTTAGCTTTCCCTTCAGCTATGGGTGCGGGTGCTTACTCTACAGGTGGTAGAGGAGGTGAGGTTGTACATGTAACAAACTTAAACGATAGTGGTGTGGGCTCATTGAGATGGGCTTTAACGGATGATTCTAATAGAGTTAATAGTAGAACAATTGTTTTTGATGTTAGTGGTGTGATTCAACTAAATAGTGATATTTACATGAGTAATAATGGTAATCCAGGTTATTATGCGCATGGTATTACTATTGCAGGTCAAACAGCACCTGAAGGTAATATCACTATTACAGGCGGTAAAATATTCTTGGTAGGTATAGATGATGTTGTTATTCGGTATGTTAAGTTTAGGTCAACTGCTAATGTGAGTGGATGTTTACAATCACAAGGCGGTGACAATGTAATATTTGATCATTTAACTGGTAGTCATGTAGAAGCAGCTGAGGTTACATTTAGTATGGTTTCAAATAATGCGACAGCAGAAGGGCTTACAACAGGAAAAACAATACAAAATTGTTTGATACATGATTCAGGTTTGGGACTAATCTTAGGAGATACTTCTCCTCCAAATGATACGCATCATGAAGAGCATACTATCATAAATAACGTTTTTGTTAATGTAGGACATAGAATACCAGGTAAAATCGGTGGAGCAGTAAGAATGGATATAATTAACAATGTTGCTCATAATTGGTTTGCCCGTTTAATTAGACTTGACGATTGGTCTTATTCACTTAATCATGTTGGTAATTATTATAGTAGAGGTGGAAGAAATAATGAAAGATCAAATTTGGCCTATTATGGTACTAGAGATGGTAAAATATATGATAATGGTAATTATATTGATCCTTCTGCAAATTACCCTGATTGGACGGATTTTGATCCGCCAAGAACTGATCAATTACCTGCTACAAGTTTTGTAGACACACCTTTTCCTTACAATAATGCTAGTACATTAAATATAAAGCCGGCATCAGATTTAAAAACTGATGTGGTGCCATTTGTAGGGGCATACAAATATATTAATAATGATGGTGTGGTTGTTGAGGATAGAGATGTTTTAGATGCTTCTGCAATAAATAAGGCTATTACAGAGTATGATGGTGACACTTCTCAAGACGTTACTTACAGTATTACTTTGGCAGAAATACCAACAGCAAATAATACTAGACCGACAGATTTTTATCTTTCAAATCCTCATATACCAGAAGCTTATCTAATTTTAAGAGGTATTACAGGTAGCGCAACTATTCATAATGAATTGCAACCTTCAGGCTATACTTTATTAGAAGAGTATTTAAATCAAGTTGATAGTACAGAATCTATTCCTGTTGTTGATGTTACGGGTGTAGATGTAACTCCAGAAACTGCTGAAATTTTAATCCCAGATACTATTTCACTAACAGCTACAATAACTCCGAGTAATGCAACAGACCAGTCAGGAGTATGGACTAGTAGTGATGAGGCTATTGCAACTGTTGATTCTAGTGGAATTGTTACTCCAGTTACAGTAGGTGAGGTCACTATTACTTTTACCACTAATGATGGTGGATTTTCAGATTCATCTGTCATAACGGTTTTGCCAGAAGCGTTCGAAGCGAACGCAGGACAGGATCAAACTATTTGCCAAGGGGAGTCCGTTGTGCTCTCAGCATCTGGTGGAATAACTTATTTATGGAGTAATGGAGAGGTTACATCATCAATAGAAGTTAGTCCAACAGTTACTACCATATACACCGTTACTGCTTTTGATGATCTTGGAAATAGTGATGATGATACAGTAACGGTAACTGTTAACGAACTGCCTATTGCTGAAGCTGGAGACGATCAAACAATATGTGAGGGAGATACAGTAACACTTATTGCTAGTGGTGGAAATGAATTTTTATGGAGTACAGGTGAGACAACAGCTTCTATTTCTGTTGCTCCAACTTCTGATACAGCTTATACAGTAGAAGTGATAACTAATGGTTGTTCAAGTACTGATGATGTTAATGTATTTGTAAACCCACTACCAAATATTACAGTTAGTAATGATGTAACCATAATGGAGGGTGAAACAACAACACTTACTGTTAGTGGTAGTGACAATTATTTGTGGAGTACAGGTGAAACTACAGAATCAATAAATGTATCACCAACTGCGACAACTACTTATACAGTGGCCTCTACATCGGTAAACGGCTGTCTAATTAGTGGTGAAGTTACTGTGACTGTAGTTCCAGAACTTATTGCTAATGCAGGCGAAGATGTAGAGATTTGTAGTGGGGAAGAAACGGTATTAACAGCTTCAGGTGGTGTAAATTATACTTGGAATACTGGTGAAACTTCATCTCAGATAACGGTTAGTCCAAACACAACAACAACTTATACGGTAACCGTTGAAGATAATTTTGGAAATTCAGATTCTGACTCAGTAACTGTAACAGTTAATGACTCACCAATATTAACAATAACTGAAGATTCCACAATTATTGAGGGTGAAAATATTCAGTTGACTGTTTCGGGAGCATCAAATTATTTATGGAGTACGGGAGAAACAAGTAATACAATTGTTGTATCACCAAATGAAACGACAACATATAACGTTATAGGTACAATTGGATCCTGCTCATCTCAAGTACAAGTAACTATAACCGTCGAAGAGCTTTTGGTAGTATCTGCTGGTCAAGACGAGAATGTCTGTGAAGATGATACCTATGAAGTTGTTCTAACGGCAAGTCCTGGTGATAGTTATTTGTGGAGTACTGGTGATACAACTCAAAGTATTGTTGTGAGTCCATTGTCTACGACTACCTATACGGTAACAGTTACTTCAGGTATACAAGAAGATACAGATGATGTTACAGTTTTTGTAAACCCTAATCCAGACGTTGTTATATTAAATGGAGAAAGTGTTGATATAATGAGTGGCGATTTTGTTACATTATCTGCATCAGGCGCTAATACTTACGAATGGAATAATGGAGCGACACAACCAAATATTGCAGTTAGTCCTTCCCAAACAACAACTTATGAAGTCAGAGGTTACATAGGTAATTGTTACGACGAAAAACAAGTGACGGTTAATGTTATACCAGAAGTTGAGGCAGATGCAGGTGAAGACCAAGAAATTTGCTTAGGTGATATTACAACTTTAACGGCAAATGGAGGTGATGAATATGTTTGGAGTACAGGTGAAACAACACAATCTATCCAAGTATCTCCAACAGAGACAACAGAATATACTGTCACAGTATTTAATGCACTAGATTTTGATGAGGACACCGTAACTGTCTTTGTTAACAATGATTGTAATGATGACGTAGTAGTTGAAGACCCTATTGATGGCACAGCTTTAGAATTTGAATTTACTGTATATCCTAACCCAGCAAATGAATATGTAGATATTAAGCTTTCAGGAAGTGATCAATTAACTGGTTTTTACTTGTATGATTTAACAGGAAAACTAATATTTCAAAAAAGAGTTGAAAATGAAAGTTTAAATGTTTCTTCAACTACTAGGATTGATGTTAGTAGCTTACGACCAGGTATATATTTAATTAAACTAGCAGACATACAAAGGGAATTATATAAAAGACTAATTGTGAGATAAATTATAAATGAGTATCATAAAAAACAGGCAGGTTGTACAACCTGCCTGTTTTTTATGATGTTACCAAAATATTTTCTCCTTCCTCAATTTCATCTAACTCGTCTTCATTTTTAGCTTCTTCAATTTGATATTGAATCCACATTGCAGCAAACGATACATAATAAAATGTAAAGAAATTATGATTGGCCATCAAGAAAAGCGATAGTGCAATAATCTGCATTATTAAGTTAGGCTTTTTATTAAAATAGACTATACTCATAACAATGAGGTACCCTATATAAAGAACAAACAAGATAAAAGGCAGTATACCAGCTTCACCAATTACCGTAAGAAATGAATTGTGAACTCCTTTACCATGTCCTTCTTTGCCAGAAAAAGATCCATAACCGTTTCCAATAAAAGGAGAATCCAGAATTTTATCATAGAATCTAGCCCAAGTGTCAGCTCTTGAATCTTCATTAAGTTCTTCTGTTGAAACATTTTCATTGTTGACTATACTTTTTAATTGGTCAAACCTAGGATTATTAAGTCCTACAACTTCATCGATAAAGAAAAGAGTTCCTATAATCAAAAAACCAAGACCAAAAACCCTGATATTTTTCACACTGATTTTAAGGGAGATTACATTTATCAACAACCATATAACAATAAAAGTCCTAGAGAATGTCAACAAACCAGCTAGTGTAAAAATAAATTGTCCTATCAACTTTGCACTTACATTTTTAAGCCCATATGTCGTTGCATAGCCCGTAATACATATAAATCCTGCTTCATTTGGTTTTATGTAAAAACCACTGTATCTACCATAATCACTAGTAAATAGAATTGCCTCTAAAATTATTGTAGCAGAGCCGATCAATAGAAAAAAATTATATTCTGAGACACTAATATTCTTTACCATTTCATAAGCACAAATAAGATATATAAAGTACTTAATTGTGTCATAAATAAAACCAGATGTTAAGCCAATAAATTGAAATCCACCAATCATAAAGAACAAAATGGAAATAATAATAAGCCACCAGTTAGGACGTGTCTTTTTTCCAAAGAAATAATATAAAGTAAGAGATAGTATAGTTAGGTAACTCATCAAACTACCAACACCTCCTCCAAAAGCAGATAGAGATACAGATGGTATGTTTAGCAATATTAAACCAAAACATATGTACTTTAATATTCTCATTTAATCAGCGTTAATATTTTTGGTTAGTTAAAAATATGGATTTCTAACTTAAAATTGGAAATAAATAAACTCTTGTTGTTCACCTGTATAAATAAACATTAGAATAATCAATATCATATAAAAACTCCACCTTAGGGGTTTGTTAATAAAGTCAATTTTTTGAATTGCATATTCGCCAGCTCTTCCCAACCATTCGATCATCAAGAATAGACCTACTAGTCCCAAAACTGTAATCGGGAGAATATCAGGTTTGCTAAAAAGAGATTCAGAAAACATATCTTTTATATAGATAAATGCATTGGTTACGTTGTCAGCTCTAAAAAACACCCATGCAATAAGTGTTATGAAAAAGGTTAACAACATTTGAAATAATTCTTTTAAGGTTGGGAGATACTTCCCTTCCGAAACCAAATTGGTGTTAACTCTATTCTTTTTTAGTAGGAGTAATGGTAAAAAGTATATAGCATTTAAAGCTCCCCAAACCACGAATGTCCAGTTGGCACCGTGCCAAAATCCGCTTACAATAAAAATTATAAAAGTGTTTCGAATTTTCATCTTTGTACCACCTCTACTACCACCTAAAGGAATATATAAGTAATCTCTAAACCATGTAGACAATGATATATGCCATCGTCTCCAAAATTCAGCAATATCTCTTGAAAAATATGGAAAAGCGAAATTCCGTTTTAGATTAAACCCAAATAAGCGTGAGATACCAATGGCAATATCAGAGTAACCAGAGAAATCACCATAAATCTGAAACGCAAAGAAAAAGGCGCCTAGTAAGAGTGTACTTCCGGAATACTCTTGCTGGTTGTTAAAGATCATATTGGCATAAGTAGCACAATTATCAGCAATGACAACTTTTTTAAATAAACCCCATAGTGCTTGACGCAAGCCATCTACGGCATTCTCATACACAAATTCTCTTCTTTTATGGAATTGAGGTAATAGGTTAGTAGCTCTCTCAATGGGTCCAGCGACTAATTGAGGAAAAAAGCTAACAAAAGCCATAAAAGCCAAGAAGTCCTTAGTTGGCTCTAATTTCCTATTGTATACATCTATTGTATAACTCAAGGTTTGAAATGTATAGAAGCTAATACCAACAGGGAGGATAATGTTGAGTGTATTAATGCT
>JASBSE010000182.1 GCA_030149115.1 Winogradskyella sp.
TGTATTGGTGTAGATCCTTATTATTTAGCTCAAAAAGCTATAGAATCTGGTTATAATCCAGAAATTATTCTAGCAGGTCGTAAGATGAACGACAGTATGGGAAGCTATGTTGCCACCGAAACTGTTAAGATGATGATTAATAAAGGAGCAACTATTAAAGGCTCTAACGCATTGGTCTTAGGTATCACTTTTAAAGAGAACTGTCCAGATATTAGGAACTCTAGAGTTATTGATATTATTGAAGAATTACAATCCTATCATGTTAATGTTGATGTTTACGATCCTTGGGCTTCAACAGAAGAAGTAAAGCACGAATACAATCTAGATTTAAAATCCTCTATGGATGATTTACAGTCTAATTATGATGCTATTATTTTGGCAGTGTCTCATAATGAATTTTTAGAATTATCTATTGATAATCTTAAATCTGATAACTGTGTAGTATTTGATGTTAAATCGTTATTGCCAATCAATTCAGTAGATGCTCGTCTATAAATCTTAAATACCAACCTTATCATGTACTCCAATCAATATCATAACCAAGATTTATCACAATTAAGTTTTTTAGTTACAGGTGGAGCAGGCTTTATAGGCTCTAATATTGTAGAGTATTTGTTAAAGTATGGTGCCAAAAAAGTTAGAGTACTAGATGATTTTTCTAACGGTTATCGTGAAAATTTAACTGAGTTTATGGATAACCCTTCTTTTGAATTATTGGAAGGGGATATTAGAGATTTGGAAACCTGCAAAGAAGCAATGGAAGGTATAGATTATGTGACGCATCAGGCAGCATTGGGTTCTGTACCTCGTTCTATTAACGATCCTGCAACTTCAAATGAAGTAAATATTTCAGGATTTTTAAATATGCTAATTGCTTTAAAGGAAAGTAAGACTGTAAAGCGTATGATGTATGCTGCATCAAGTTCGACGTATGGAGATAGTAAATCCTTACCAAAAGTTGAAGATACTATCGGAAAGCCTTTATCTCCATATGCAGTGACAAAATATGTCAATGAGCTTTATGCTGATGTTTTTGGAAAAACTTACGGTACAGATGTTATTGGGTTGAGATATTTTAATGTGTTTGGACCAAAGCAGAGCCCAAATGGTGCTTATGCTGCGGTAATTCCACTATTTATGCAAGCGTTGAAAGACAATAAACCATCTAAAATAAATGGTGATGGAGAGCAAACTAGAGATTTTACTTTTGTAGATAATGCTGTACAGGCTAATATTAGAGGATTCTTTGCTCCAAAAGAAGCTGCGAATGAAGTGTTTAATGTTGCGTGTGGAGAACGTATTACAGTAAATTACCTTTGGGACTCACTTAAAGTTGCGGCAGGTTCTGAGTTAGATGCTGTATATGGACCACCAAGGCAAGGAGATGTAAGAGATTCATTAGCAGATATTTCTAAAGCAGAAAATCTATTAGGTTACAAGCCTCAGTATACAGTAAGGGAAGGTTTAAAAATTACTTGGGATTACTTTAATTAGTACAGCAAATACTCCTGTCTTTATTATAAAAATTCTGAATAAATAGTATATTAGCAAGACTAATTAAAACACGCTAAATTGTTGAGCAATAAGGAAGATGAA
>JASBSE010000343.1 GCA_030149115.1 Winogradskyella sp.
GATTTATTACCATCAAAATGGTCATGGTGGTCCACCACCAATTTCAATGATGAACAAATGGTTTACTAAATATCTTCATGGTGTAGATAATGGAGTTGACGAAGAAGAAAACAAGGCGTATATCGTAAGAGAATACGATGACCCTTCTCAACCAACAGCATACAAAGATTACCCTAACCCTAATGCACAAGATGTTGTTTTACACCTTGATGCTGGCGGAAACACAAACGGAAGCTTAACTCTAGACAAACCTAAATCTGAAACAACAGAATCTTTTGTAGATGATGTATCTTTCTCTGGCTCAGAACTGGCTAAAGCAAAAAACTCAAAAAACAGATTAATTTATGTAACACCAAAATTGCAGGAAGACATTCATATATCTGGTGTTCCAAAAGTAACCATCACATTATCGAGCAGTAAACCAGCGGCTAATTTAAGCGTTTGGTTAGTATCACTTCCATGGGATGATAATGCATCAAAAATTACAGATAATATTATAACGCGTGGTTGGGCAGACCCTAAAAACTACAAGTCAATATCTAAGGAAGAAGATTTAAAACCTGGTAAATATTACACTGTTAGTTTTGATTTAGAACCAGACGATCAAATAATAAAGGCTGGGCAACAAATTGGCTTAATGATTTTTTCTAGTGACAAAGAATACACAATCCACCCAAAACCTGGAACAGAATTAACAATAGAGTTACACAATACAACACTGACCTTACCTGTAGTAAAAGGTAAAGACTACTATAGAAAGTTTGTAAATTAATTTTTGTCCTCTAGCATAGGTACAAAACGAAATTCACCGAACTCATGTTTTTCAAATTCTTTTGGCCCTTTTCTTATGAAAAGGGTCATTATTTGTACGTCATCTCCTACTGGAATTACAAGCCTACCTCCTATCTCTAATTGACTTAATAATGGCGTTGGTACAAAAGGCGCACCAGCAGTTACTATAATACTTTTAAAAGGTGCCTCTTCAGGCAGGCCTTTATAGCCGTCTCCAAAAATTAACTTCTTAGCCCTATACCCTATTTTCGGTAAGAATTTAGATGTTTTTTTAAATAACTCTTGCTGACGCTCTATACTATAAACCTTAGCACCAAGATCTATAAGCACCGCACATTGATAACCACTACCTGTACCAATTTCAAGAACTTTATCTCCAGATTTTATTTGTAATAATTCAGATTGAAATGCTACAGTATAAGGCTGAGAAATCGTTTGGTCTGCTGCGATAGGAAATGCCTTATCCACATAAGCATGGTCTATAAAACCAGAATCCATAAATAGATGCCTAGGTATTTTACCTATCGCATTCAATACCGCTTTATCCTTTATTCCCTTTTCAATAAGAGTATCAACGAGTTGCTGACGCATCCCTTTGTGCTTAAATGTATCTTTCAAATCTTAGTTTAGTTTCAGGCTAAATTAATTCAAACAAAAGCAAAATGCAATTGCAATTTTCAATTATTAAATTCTCATTATTTTAGATTTTCTTTCTTAAATATCTCGTTCAAATCAATTATTTTTGAAAAAAACAGAAAAACATGCTAAAAGCTGGTGTCTTGGGTGCTGGTCACCTAGGAAAAATACATTTAAGACTTCTCAATCAATCCGAAAAGTATGACCTCGTTGGTTTTTATGATGCCGATCCTGAAAATGCAAAACGCGTTGTAGAAGAGTTTGGTTACACCTATTTCAATTCTATAGATGCATTAATAGATGCTGTAGATGTTGTAGATATCGTAACTCCTACGCTTTCACATTACGATTGTGCCAAACAAGCCATTAAAAAAGGTAAACATATTTTTATTGAAAAGCCAATTACAAATACTGTTGAAGAAGCAGAAGCTATCAGAACTTTAGTGGCAGAACATGGTGTAAAAGGACAAGTTGGCCATGTAGAGCGTTTTAATCCTGCATTCATAGCTGTGAAGGATAAAATAGAAAATCCTATGTTTCTAGAAACACATCGTTTGGCAGAATTTAATCCTCGAGGCACTGATGTTCCTGTGGTATTGGATTTAATGATTCACGATATAGACATTATTCTTAGTGTTGTACAGTCGCCCGTGAAGCATGTTTCTGCAAGTGGTGTTTCAGTTGTTAGTGATACTCCAGACATAGCAAATGCTCGTATTGAGTTTAAAAACGGATGTGTTGCAAACCTTACAGCTAGTCGTATTTCATTAAAAAATATGCGCAAAACACGTTTTTTCCAAAAGGATGCTTACATCTCAGTAGATTTTCTTGAAAAGAAATGTGAAGTCGTAAAAATGAAAGATGCACCAGAAAATCCAGGTGATTTTGATATGATTCTTCAAAATGCTGAAGGTGTGAAAAAGCAAATCTATTTTGACAACCCTGAAATTGCAGGTAATAACGCCATTTTAGACGAACTTGAAACATTTGCAGATGCCATTAACAACAACACAAAGCCAATTGTAACATTGCATGATGGAACAGAAGCGCTACGTGTTGCCACAATGATAATTAATCAGTTTTAGTAAAAATTGAATGTCATTACGAAGAAAGAATGACTAAAGTAATCTTTGTAATCGGAAATTCAATTTTAAATTATATTATTTATTAAACAGATTGCTAGGACTTTAAAAGTCTTGCAATGACAATTACATTTTAAATGAAAAATATAGCAGTTATAGGAGCAGGAACAATGGGAAATGGAATTGCCCATACTTTTGCTCAATCAGGATTTAAAGTAAACCTTATAGATATTAGTGAAGCATCTTTAGAACGTGGTTTAGCTACAATTTCTAAGAATTTAGACCGAATGGTAGCTAAAGAAAAAATCACTGAAAACGAGAAAGCAGAAACCCTAGGAAACATTACAACCTATACAAGCACGGTAGATGGTATTAAAAAAACTGATCTTGTGGTTGAAGCTGCTACTGAAAATGTAGATCTAAAACTAAAGATTTTTAAGCAGCTTGACGACGCTTGTGATGAAGCTACGATTTTGGCTACAAACACATCTTCAATCTCAATAACACAAATTGCAGCTGCAACATCGCGTCCTGAAAAAGTGATTGGTATGCACTTTATGAATCCTGTGCCAATCATGAAATTGGTAGAGATTATTCGTGGATATAATACAAGCGATGAAGTAACTAACACCATTATGGAATTATCTAAAACGCTCGGTAAAGTACCAACTGAAGTTAACGATTATCCTGGTTTTGTTGCCAACCGTATTTTAATGCCAATGATTAATGAGTCTATCGAGACTTTATATAATGGTGTTGCTGGTGTTCAAGAAATTGATACCGTAATGAAATTAGGAATGGCGCACCCAATGGGACCATTACAATTAGCAGATTTTATTGGTTTAGATGTATGTCTTTCAATCTTAAATGTAATGTATGACGGCTTTAAAAACCCTAAGTATGCACCTTGTCCTTTGCTTGTTAACATGGTACAAGCTGGTAAATTGGGAGTAAAATCTGGAGAAGGTTTTTACGATTATTCAGAAAGCCGTAAAGCAGAAAACGTATCTAAGCAGTTTGTTTAATTCTTGTATTTAATGTGATTTGACTTGTATCAGGATTTTTGTAATTGTAATGCTTTTTGTTTCGTGTAAACAGAACAAACCAAAGCATAACTCTACTACTGATATATATGCCAAAGAAACCATTAAAGACAGTGTTAATAAAGCCGACAAAAAGAGCTATAAAACACTGTTTAATAAAAATACAGAGTTTATAGCCAAAGGGTTTGATTTTCCTGTAGGCAAACCAAATGCTCAAGGTTATTACAACGCTCAAAAGTTTCAAGAAAACAATCATTTAGGTGATGATTGGAATGGTGTTAGAGGTGGTAATTCAGATTTAGGAGACCCAATTTATGCTATTGCTAATGGTTATGTATCATCTGCTAAAGATCTAAAAGGTGGTTGGGGAAATGTGATACGAATTATTCATTTTCATGAAGAAAAATTGTATGAATCTGTGTATGCTCATTGCGATTCAATCATTGTAACAGCGAATACATTTATAACTAAAGGAGAGCAAATTGCAACCATTGGTAATTGCGATGGTGCCTATTATGCGCATCTTCATCTAGAAATTAGAGATGCTGTAGATTTGGATATAGGAGGAGGATATTCTACAGATACAACGGGTTATCTTAACCCTACTGAATTTATAACTAAAAATAGATAAAGCATGGCTAAAATAATTCCTTTTAAAGCGGTTAAACCAACCAGAGCTATTGTTGGTCTTGTAGCAGCACGTCCTTATCAAAGTTATACTTTAGATGAACGTGAATCTAGAATGGGATACAATCCATACAGCTTTCTCCATATTGTTAATCCAGGTTATAAATACGACCAGGAAGTTACAGGTAAAGAACGTTACAGACTGGTAAGAAGCCGTTACGAAGAATTTAAGGAAGATGGCATTTTTGTTACCGAAAACAAACCATCGCTATATGTCTATAAAATTGTAAACAGATACGGACAGGAATTCAACGGAGTCATTGCCGCAACAAGTGCTGAAGATTACGAAAAAGATGTTATAAAAAAGCATGAGGATACCATTTCAAAACGCGAACAAACGTTTAAAACCTATTTACAAACCGTTGGCTTTAATGCAGAACCTGTGCTCCTCACCTATCCCGATAATGCGATTATATCAGACATCATAAAAGAAACTCAAAAGGGATATGCTGAATTTGAGTTTACTATGACCTATAGAGACACACATTACCTATGGAAACTAGATGATGATGAATCCATCAAAAAAGTTCAAGAGGAATTTAAAAAAATGGAAACCATTTACATTGCAGATGGACACCACAGGTCAGCCTCATCATATTTGTTGTACAAAGATGAAAAAGAAAAAAACCCAAACCATAGCGGTTCGGAGTCTTACAACTTCTTTATGTCTTATTTGATTCCTGAATCCGATTTAGTGATTCAAGAATTTAACCGATTAGTAAAAGATTTAAACGGATTAACAAAAGAAGAGTTTTTAATAAAATTAGATGCGATCTATAGAATTGAAAATAGAGGCATTATGCCTTACAGCCCATCTAAACCTCATCATTTTAGTATGTATTTAGATGGAGAGTTTTATTCGTTATATTTAAGAAAAACAAATTATAATTTTGAAAATGCGCTTGATAAACTTGATGCACAACTCTTATACAGTACAATCTTAGAACCTATACTTGGTATTAAAGATTTAAGAAACGATAATAGGATTGAATACGTACACGGCAAACACGAGATGATAACCATTAAAAGCAGTGTGGATAGTGGAACGTTTAAAGTTGGTTTTGGCATGTGTCCTGCAACTGTACAGCAAATGAAAGAAATAGCAGACGAAGGCCTAACAATGCCGCCAAAAAGCACCTATATTTTACCAAAATTAAGAAGCGGAATTACGATATATGAGTATTAAAGACAATCTTCAAAATATAAAATCAAGCATACCAGAACATGTTACTCTAGTTGCGGTTTCTAAAACCAAACCTGTTAGTGATTTAATGGAAGCTTATGATGCTGGTCAGCGAATTTTTGGCGAAAACAAAATTCAGGAAATGGCTGAAAAGTATGAAAAAATGCCAAAAGATATTCAATGGCATATGATTGGCCATGTGCAACGAAATAAAGTAAAATATATGGCTGAGTTTGTGAGATTAATTCACGGTGTTGACAGCTTCAAACTACTTTAAGAAATTAATAGACAAGCTAAAAAGCACGATAGAATTATTGACTGTCTTCTTCAAATAAAAATTGC
>JASBSE010000195.1 GCA_030149115.1 Winogradskyella sp.
TAATTCAAAGAAAAAAAATAAAGTCACTGACATATGGATTCTTGGTTGGACTTATACCAATAGTAATAATAATAGCTATATTTTTAGTTGTTAGTTCGCTTCATTAAACAAAGTAAGATAAAATAAAACTGCATACAACACAGTGTATAATTCATTGCTTCCGATTTTCCTCGCGGAAAATCCTCGCAACTTTACTATCTTAGTTTCTTAACACGAAAATCCTAGCGGATTTTCACGCAATGAAACTATACACAAACCGTTGCCTGCAAAATAAAATGACGAACGCACAAAAAAATATTGAAATGCTATTCAATGAGAAATTCTGTACTCAATTGGAATACAGACTTTGCTACGAATTGGAAAATTCGACTAATCCAAATTTAAAAGGATTTTGGTGTGACGGAATTTCTTGGTTTCCGACCGAAAATCAATTGACTAAAAAATATGTGAATGATAATCGAAAAATAGAAACAAAAGCCTAGAATTGGTAAAGACGGACAAGGGGAATATCAAGCGACAATTATATTTGGACAAAAAGCCTTGAGTAAATACGCAAGAGGGCTAGATTTGACTGAAACAATTCCTCAATTGGAATTGGACTCAAAATGGATTGAAATTGACATTGAAAACAAGACGATTAATATTTTTTTGTTATGAAAGTTCTGATTTCGGACTTAAAAAAAGCAGAAACAATTTTATCTCAATATTCGGGAGGTTATTCAGGCGAACATTTATCAGCTGAGGAGTTTCATAAAGATTTGGTTGACAGAATTTCAAAATTAAAAAAAATAACATTAATACGTAACAACAAACACTATGGCACAGATTAATCCTTACATTCATTTTAACGGAAATGCTGAAGAAGCATTTACATTTTACAAATCGGTATTTGGCGGTGAATTTGCAATGGTAGTTAGATTTAAAGATATGCCGAGTGACCCTAACCACCCCATTGATGAAAATGAAGCAAATAAAATAATGCATATTGCTTTGCCTATTGGTAAAAGTGATGTACTAATGGCGAGCGATACGCCAGCTTCAATGGGTAAGCATAACGAAAATGAAACGAGAAGCAAAATTTCTATCAGTGCTGAAAGTAAAGCGGAGGCTGATAAATTATTTAATGGACTTTCTGAAGGTGGGACTGTTGAAATGCCTTTGGCAGATAGTCCTTGGGGATCGTATTTTGGTATGTTTAGGGATAAATTTGGAATTGAATGGATGATTGATTTTGACCCTCAGTATAAAGGCGAGTCTTCATAACTACTAAAATCCCTAGATGAACCCTATCTCGAAACGTATTTTTAATGAAGATGCTTAGGTTGATTTTATGGAAATTTTCGGCTAATTTCGTTCACTTATGCTGAATCTTAGTTATCTACTATGAAAAACACCAAACATTATTTCATCATCGCTATATTATTACTCTTGGTATCATGTGGTTTAAAGCCAATTGAATCAGATTATCAATTCATAGATTTAGAAATAGAGACTATAAAGCTAGATGATCTTGGTAATGGGAAAATACTAATTCATAATGGTGCTAATGTTTTTCATAAAATCGACGAAACATCAAGCCTAAACATTTGGATAAATGATAGACCTGCTGGTCAATTAAAAGCAAGTGAATATGTGATCATTAAATTAAACGAAGGTTCAAATACTGTAAGATTACTACATAAAGATGTGGTTAATATGAGAAGCGAACATCATATTACTATTAATGACAGTACAAAAATCATCATGGTAAAACCAACCATAACTTCTAACAAACTAGAAGTTACAAATGAATTCCCAAGAAATTGGCATAAGTTTAGTTACAAATCTAGTCAATAAGTTCACTTAAACTCCGCCTCAAAAAGCACCTTAAAATGCTTTAAAATCTTAGATTTCACTTCTCCTTCATCTACCTTATCTACACCAAGCTCATTGTTTAAGGAGGTTACTGCTTTGCCACGTATACCGCATGGTATGATATTGTCAAAATATCCTAAATCGGCATTGACATTTAGCGCAAAACCATGCATAGTAACCCAACGACTGGCACGCACTCCCATAGCACAAATTTTTCGAGCAAATGGAGTGCCAACATCTAACCACACACCTGTTTCGCCAGGACTACGTTCGGTTTTTAAACCATACTCTGCCAATGTAAGAATAATGATTTCTTCTAAAAACCGTAAGTACTTGTGTATATCTGTAAAGAAATTGTCTAAATCTAGAATGGGATAACCTACAATTTGACCAGGACCATGATAGGTAATATCTCCTCCTCTATTAATCTTATAGAATGTTGCTCCTTTTTCTGCCAGTTGTTCTTCTGAAAGGAGCAGATTGGACAAATCTCCACTTTTACCTAGAGTGTAGACATGCGGATGCTCTACAAACAGAAAATGGTTGTCAGTTTCTAAACCAGCATCTTCTCGTCTATTCTTAATCTTAGTGTCTAAGATGGCTTTAAAAAGGGTTTCCTGATAATCCCAGGTTTCTTTAAAATCTTTTAAGCCTAAATCTTGAAGTTTTACAGTTTTATTCATCAACAAATTTCACGTTCACATCTAGTAACTTTGGGTTTTTAAGATACTCTACCCAATTGGTTTTGTAAGTTACTGTTTTTCTATCATCAGAGAATTCAGCACCTTC
>JASBSE010000345.1 GCA_030149115.1 Winogradskyella sp.
TTTATCGAATTACGATAAAGCAACAATCCCAAACGCGAAAGACTTTCGGTTTGGGATTGTTGTTTCAGAATGGAATGACACTATAACAGAAGGACTGTGGCAAGGTGCGTTTGATGCGTTGACAGATTGTGGTGCATTAAAAGAAAACATAGTGCGTTGGAATGTGCCAGGTACTTTTGAGCTTACCTATGGAGCTGCCAGAATGTCTAAAAGCATTTATGCTGAATCTGGTATGTTAGATGCTATTATTGTTATAGGTTGCGTTATCCAAGGTGAAACGAAACATTTCGATTTTGTTTGTGAAGGTGTTACTCAAGGCATAAAAGACCTGAATTTGTCTGGTGAGATTCCAGTTATTTTCTGTGTACTAACAGATAACACAATGCAACAATCAATTGATCGTTCTGGTGGAAAGCATGGTAATAAAGGAACCGAAGCTGCCATAGCTGCAATTAAAATGGCACAACTTAGAAAGGAGACGAAGTAGTTTTCAATTTTCAGTTAAAATAAAGTTTCAAACTTCGACTTCAAATTCATCTTCCAATTTAAAGTGGCATCCTTTTTGTTGATAATTTTAAGGAATCTTTAAACAAGATTTCTTCTTATTTTCAGTAACTTTGATTAAATCTTTTAGCCATGTTTTCTACATTTTTCAAGCAAAGAAAGAATAAACAATATAATTATACTCCACGCTATTATGATGAGCGAAAGGAGAGATTGGATAATTTGAAAAAGAAGCATGGTTTGATTGAGGATGACAGTGAAGGAAAACGATTCCATAGAACAAACTTTAGAGATGAATGGAGTCAGAATAGTAAAGTTCGAAGCAACAATAATTCTAGAATTAGGTTTTTGGTAATTTTAGTTTTTCTACTAATGGCTGCATATGTTGCTTTGAGTTATTTAGATATTTCAGTTTTTTAATGACAGATATCATTCAACTTTTACCAGACCATGTTGCCAACCAAATAGCAGCTGGTGAAGTGGTACAACGTCCTGCTTCTGTAGTTAAAGAGCTTTTAGAAAATGCTATTGATGCTGGTGCAGACGACATAAAACTCATTATAAAAGATGCTGGTAAAACACTAGTGCAAGTTATAGATAATGGCAAGGGCATGAGTGTTACTGATGCACGTTTAAGTTTTGAGCGTCATGCCACATCAAAAATAAAATCTGCTGAAGATTTATTTCAGCTTAACACCAAAGGATTCAGAGGTGAAGCTTTAGCAAGTATTGCGGCTATTGCACATGTAGAGCTGAAAACCAAGCGACCTGATGATGAATTGGGTACAGTCATAGAGATAGAAGGCAGTACAGTAAAATCTCAAGAGGTTACAGTAACTCCAACAGGAACTTCTGTTGCTGTAAAAAACCTGTTTTTTAATATTCCTGCAAGACGAAACTTTTTAAAATCTGATACAGTAGAATTAAGACATATAACAGATGAGTTTCATCGTGTTGCTTTAGCACATCCCAGTATAGCCTTTGCTTTTTATCATAATGGTAGTGAGCTTTTTAATATTCCAAGTGAAAATTACAGGCAGCGTGTAGTTCACATTTTTGGAAACAAAACCAATGAAAGATTGGTGCCTGTTGAAGAAGATACAGAGGTTTTAAAAATATCAGGATTTGTAGGTAAGCCAGAGTATTCTAAGAAAACACGCTCAGAGCAATTCTTTTTTGTAAATCAGAGATTTATAAAAAGTCCGTATCTAAATCATGCTATAAGTGCAGCATTTGAAGGTTTATTAAAAGATGGATATCACGCTAGCTATTTTTTAAATCTTACAGTAGATCCTAAAACTATAGACATTAATATTCATCCTACAAAAACTGAAATTAAGTTTGATGATGAGCATACGCTTTACGCTATTTTAAGATCAGCTGTAAAACATAGTTTAGGGCAATTTAATATAGCACCTGTTCTAGATTTTGAACAACAAAGTAGCTTTGATACACCTTACAGCTACAAAGATAAAGCAGGTAAAGCTCCAACCATAGAGGTAGACCGAAGTTTTAATCCATTTGCAGATGAAGGCAGTAGTTCTGGTAACACGTCTTCTAAATCTACTTCAACTAGAACAAGTTTTAAATCCGTACCAACAGCAAACTGGGAAAGTTTATATGTAGGTTTGGAGTCCAAGGGTAATAGAAGACAAGAAGATGATGTTGAAGTAAGTTTTGAAAAAGAAGTTAAAACTGAAACAATTTTTAGTGATGCTTCTGTAGAAACGAGTAAAACTACATTTCAACTTCAACAAAAATATATTGTGAGTACGCTAAAATCTGGTATGCTTATTATAGATCAGAATAGAGCACACCAACGTGTTTTGTATGAAAGCTTTCTAAAACATATTACTATTAAAGAAGCTACCAGTCAACAATTATTATTTCCTCTGCAGTTGAGTTTTACTCCCAATGAAGTGAATATTATTTCGGAATTACAAGAGGATTTGGAGCATACAGGATTTGTGTTTTCCGATGTTAAAGAAGAAACAATAACAATTACTGGAGTTCCTGTTGGAGTGCCAGAAAGTGAAGTGTCTATAATTTTGGAGCAACTCATCAGCGATGTGGAAAATGATGTGCCAGATGCAAGTTTTAGTGCAGCAGATTTATTAGCTAAATCTATGGCAAAGAGTTTAGCTATAAAAAACGGACAAACCCTTAATAATACAGAGCAGGAGCATTTGGTAAACTCTCTGTTTGCTTGTAAGGAGCCTAATATTTCTCCAACCAACAGACCAACGTTTATAACAATGTCTACCGACGACATTGAAAAGAAATTTATGTAGTATGAGACAAGGAATATCAGATGCGGTAAAGCATCTTATAATAATTAATATAATTTTTTGGATTGGTACATTATCCATAGGAACCTATGGTGATGTATTTACAAATTTATTTGCTGAGCATTTTCCTCTGAACGATGAATTTAAGCCTTGGCAAATTATTACGCATATGTTTATGCATGCCTCTTATGTAAATACAGGCAACGGAATGAATATCTTTTTCTTACATATTCTATTTAATATGTTAGGTCTTTGGATGTTTGGTACACCAATAGAACAACGATTGGGTACAAAAAAGTTTCTGTTCTTATATTTTAGTGCAGGTTTAGGTGCTGTGTTACTTCCGTTGATAATTAATTTTTATAATTTTCAATCGATATTAAGTGATTTAACTGCAGCTGGTTTTGAGTCAGATCATATTTTGGCTACATTAAACGAAGGTAAGTACTATCAAGGTTGGGTTGATGTCATTGGAGCAGAGCGTTTTCAGGATTTTACAAGAATTTTTAATACAACTTCTGTAGGTGCATCAGGATGTGTAATGGGATTATTGGTAGGCTTTGGTATGCTGTTTCCTAATGCATCGCTTATGCTAATTTTCCTTCCTATTCCTATAAAGGCAAAATATTTTATCCCTTTATTGTTGGGTTACGAAATTATATCTGGTATTACGGGAGGCAGTTCTATGTTTGGTTTTAATGTTGGGCATTTTGCGCATATTGGAGGAGCACTTGTTGGGTTCCTTTTAATGTGGTATTGGAAAAAGAATAGTATGGATAAATACCGTTGGAATTGATGGAGTTTATAGATAGAATAAATAGAAAGCTCATTAATTTTACAATTTTCGAAAAATTTATAATCGCAAATTGTGTTGTATTTGCAATAATATCTATTACTAATGCGCTATATTTCTTATTCACGGATAGTCATTTAGTTTTTTTTAGAAACTACTTTGCTCTTTCTGATGATATAGGCAAGTTTGCCTTAAGACCTTGGACTATTTTTACTTATTTTTTTACTCATTTTACGTTCCGTCATCTATTTTTTAATATCATAGCATTGTATTTTTTTGGTAGAATATTTATGGTGTTTTATAGTAGGAAACAGTTTGTAAAGCATTATATCTATGGTGGTATTTTTGCAGGTATTATTTTTATAATTTCATATAATTTATTTCCAGCATTAATTGAAAAAACTACAGTCTTAGTTGGAGCATCAGCATCTATATTTTCTGTGTTATTTGGAGCAACAGCAATAAGCCCTAATTATACATTCAATTTGTTTGGAGTTTTTAGAGTACCGCTTTGGGTAATTTCTTCTTTATATACTTTATTGTTTATATCTACTTTGCCTTATGCAAATGTAGGAGGTGAATTGTCTCATTTAGGAGGAGCATTTTTTGGATATTTTTATTCGCTTCAGCTAAATAAAGGCAAGGATTTTAGTAAGAGTTTTGATAGTTTTTGGGATAATTTTATTAGCTGGTTTAAGCCTAAATCTAAATTAAAAACCGTGCATAGAACATCAAAAAAGAAGACTTATGCAGGAAAAACCAGAGAAGAGTTCCATACGTATAACGATCAGAAGAAGATAGATCTAATTTTAGATAAGATAAGTAAAAGCGGCTATGAAAGTCTAACAGCAGAAGAAAAGGAATTTTTGTTTAAAGCTGGTAAGAAATAAAGAGTATTACTCATAGGACTAATGAATATGAAAAAATTAAAATTCTTTAGTAAGCTTGTATTCATCGTCAACTCATTGGCGGCATTTTTGTTGCTCATTTCTTACTTATTGCCTTATGTGCCTCCAAAGAGTTTTGCTATTTTATCGGTTCTTAGTTTGGGTGTTCCGCTTTTAATTTCACTCAATATTGTGTTTTTTATCTATTGGTTACTTCAAGTTAAAAAACAAATGTTGTTATCGCTAGTAGTACTGCTTTTAGGCTGGAATTATTTAGGCTCTTTATATAAGTTTTCATCTTCGAAAAAAGTAGAAGAATCAGGTAACATATCTATAATGTCTTTTAATGTTAGGTTGTTTAATAAGTATAATTGGAAACCTAATAAAACGACTAAAGAAGATATTATAGATTTCTTTTATATAGAGTCTCCAGATATTATTTGTATTCAAGAATATACAAGAGGAAAACCAATTAATTTAGAAGGGTACACTGATTTCAATGGACGGTTCGTTAAGGACACAAAAGGAGGACATACGATTTTCTCTAAATTCCCTATTATAAATTCAGGTTCCTTAGAATTTGAAGATACTAGTAACAATGCTGTTTTTGCAGATGTAGTTAAAGGAAAGGATACGGTTAGAGTGTATAACGTCCATTTACAGTCTGCTAAAATTAATACTGATATAGATTACATAAACAGTCAGTATTCAAGAGATGTTTTTGTAAAACGTGTTAAATGGGCGTTTCAAAAGCAACAATCTCAAGTAGAAAAATTTCTAAAGCATAAATCTAAATGTCCTTATAAAACTATTGTGGCCGGTGATTTTAATAATACTGCATTTTCATACAGTTATAAGAAAATCTTAGGTGACGATTTGGTGGACACCTTTGAGAAGGCAGGTAATGGTTTTGGTAAATCGTTTGATATTAAATTCTTTCCTTTAAGAATTGATTTCATCTTAGCAGACAAGCGTTTTAAAGTCAATGGTTTTAAAACATACAGTGACATTAATCTTTCAGACCATTACCCAATAAAAGCTACTTTAAATTTAAATAAGTAGACAATCTACACTGTCTGATACGATGTGCGCAAGCAACCCTAAAGCAAAAACACGTGTTGGTTTTTTCCAAAGTAAAAAAAAGTAAACGGTAATTGCATAATAGCTATGAAGTGGGTGAAAGTTTATGCTACATCGATTAGAATCAAAAATAGGATCAGCAAGTAAATGATCTAAATCTATCACAAATGCAGCAAGCATAATTAAATACATTTTTAGCCATTGCTTTCTGTAGAATATTAATGCAATTGCTAAAGGCAGACCAAAATGCAATCCATAATGAATGGTAAACTTTAGCATTAGTATAAACTTTGTTGAGTAATATATAACTCTGTGTTAGGCCCTTCGTTAAAGAGTAAGTCTAAAATGCTTAAATTGGAAATAAAACCATACTTCTCAGTAAAAACTTGAGTATAATATTCTAAGTTATTAGCTTGGTAATTTCGTTTTGCTAAAGGTCTAAAGTCTATTTTGTTTAGAGCATCTTTTTCAAAGACTGTGCTTTCAGAAACGTTTAATTCTAATTGAAGACTGTCTTGAAGAATTTCAAAACACTTCAAATTTAAATCTAAGATGAAGTGAAATTTAGTTCCAAAAAGCGGCATTAAATCATCAATATAAAACTCAAAAAAAGGGGACATACTGTAGGCTGATTGCAACGATTTTAAATGCTGTAATTGCCAATCGTCTTCATTGGCAATTTTTACATCTTTGTACAATTGTCTGTTTTTTTGAGAATAACTAACAGGAACAGTTAATGCTAACTTACCATTAGCACCATAAATTTCTGTACGATTTCTATACGATTGCTTTTGGTAATTGTCGCAGACCTCAAAACACACCGAATCTGACTTTACCATAGCTACAAAATGTGCTATGTTAGGGAAGTATGTTGGGTGTATGAGGCAATCCATTTATTTAGGATTTAAGATGCTGAAGCCTTCTTTTTCTTACGCCATTTATTAAACCCAAAAACACCTAATACAATGACTAAAAATGGAATAAAATATGAGGTGCGTTCACCAGAACCACTTACGGTTGTAAATATTCTATCCCAACGGAATTTCCAGTTTTTAATACCACCTTTCATTATACCATCAATACTCATCCAGATAAATACAGGTTTTCCAAAAATATGGTCATAAGGCACAAATCCCCAATATCTACTGTCAATAGAATTGTTTCTATTGTCTCCCATCATCCAATAGTAATCTTGTTTAAAGGTATATGAGGTTGCAGGTTGGTCATTAATAAAAATCTCATCTCCACGCGTAACTACTTTGTTTCCTTCGTACTCACCAATAGCACGTTTATATAAGGCAATATTTGTCTTGTCTAGCTTTACGGTTGCTCCGGCTTTAGGAATCCATAATGGTCCAAAATGATCCGTATTCCAATCATTATGATATGTGTCTCTTGGAAAAACATCTCCAGAAACACCTTTTTCCTGAATAACACGTTCTACACTAGCCACGTTAGGCTGTACTCTTAGTTTTTTAACTGCTTCATCTGATGCAGCTGCTAAATAAGCTATTCCATTTTGCTGATTATAGCTAAATCTATCATCAACATCAGCTTTATCTAGCATGTTATAAAACATACGTTCTTCACTTGCTGAACTTATAGGCTTTTTTAATGTTAATTTATACGAAAACTGTAAATGAGATCTTGGTGGTAATACATTTTGTTTGCCGTTTATAAATACATAACCATCTCTTATTTCTAATGTGTCACCAGGAGTAGCCACACAGCGTTTTACTAAATTGGTCTTTTTATCAATTGGTTTGTAGTAGTTGCGATCTGGATTAAAATCGTTCATATCCAAAAGCGTATCTGCAGGTTGGTTAAAAACAACAATGTCATTTCGTTCTACATTTTCAAAACCAGGTAATCTAAAATAGGGTAGTTGAAGTTTGTTTTTCCAAGACGTGTTTCTCTCATCATAGTTA
>JASBSE010000346.1 GCA_030149115.1 Winogradskyella sp.
GTTTTGCTGAATTGAAATAATTTATTTTACTTTGTATCTCAAAGTACTTTAAATTATGAGCAACGAAGACTATTTAAAAGACATCAGCGAGATAAAACATTTAATGAATAAATCTTCGCGTTTTATTTCATTAAGTGGCTTATCAGGCATCTTAGCAGGAATATATGCTTTAATCGGTGCGTATATAGCATTTTGGCTTGTAAATACATACAGCGATGGTAAACTATATATATTTCATGGTTGGGTATTTTGGACTTGTATGGCTGTATTAATGATGATTGCTTTATTAAGTGCTCTAACAGGTATAATCCTTACAGTAAGAAAGGCTAAGAAGAATGACGAAAAAATATGGGACAGTTCATCACAACGTCTACTGTTTAATTTTCTCATTCCATTACTTGTAGGAGGCATTTATTGTCTTATTATTTTAGATCAAGGACGTTATGGGCAAACTGGTGGTTTAATGCTTATCTTTTATGGTTTAGCTTTAGTAAGTGCTTCAAAATATAGTTTAGGCGATATTAGATATTTAGGGTATATTCAGATTTTATTGGGATTAATTGCAAGCTACTATCCTGGTTATGGATTTTGGCTTTGGGTTATTGGTTTTGGAATAATGCATATTATTTATGGCACGTGGATGCATTTTAAGTATGACTACAAATAATTATAATATGATATTAAGTAAACGACTAGGTATTTTTTTTAGCATCGCTACATTAATATTGCTCATCCCATTAATAGCAATGCAATTTACTTCTCAAGTTAATTGGAAATTGTCAGACTTTATCATTGTTGGCATCCTACTTTATGGTACTGCTTTTTTAATTAATTTAATAATTACCTCATCAAAAAAACACAAGACTATACTAATAGTTACCATCTTGGTTTTACTTTTACTAATCTGGATGGAAATGGCTGTTGGCCTTTTTGGATCACCTATTGCAGGTAGCTGAAAGCAATATGAGTATTATAACTAACATAAATAAACTTTTTGATCATAGAATACGACTTGGTATTATGTCTGTTCTTATGGTAAACGAATATGCAGATTTTAAAACATTAAAAGAGCTGCTTGGAGCAACAGATGGCAATCTGGCAAGCCACACTAAGGCTCTAGAAAATGCAGAATATATTTTGGTTGAAAAACAATTTATTGGTCGTAAACCAAATACCAGATATAGTGCAACCAAACTCGGAAAAGCAGAATTTAAAAAACATATTGAAGCACTAGAAAAATTGATTAGTAAGACTTAAAAATTATGGAGCATTTTGTAAATAAAGATTCTATAGTTCGCCATATTTGGGGCAAAAGTGATACCATTTTAATGGTTTTTGCTGGTGCTTCTGCCGAGTTTGCGCTTAACAAGGCTGTGGATTGGCTCTATTTTACGGGAAAATTACCAAAGGATCCTTTAGGTCGTTTATTTTCTACAGTTAATTATGCCAGAGCTATTGTCTTTTCAGAAAAAGAAGCTGCCATAAAAGCTATTGACACTATTAACTCTATTCATGGTTCGGTAGAAAAAAATCGAGGTCAGAATATCCCAGAATGGGCATACAAAGATGTACTCTATATGCTGATAGATTATTCTATTCGTTCTTATGA
>JASBSE010000243.1 GCA_030149115.1 Winogradskyella sp.
TGAATTAGAGCCACATGTTCGTGAGCGTACAGATATTTTAGATTCAGTAGGTAATACAACAGCAGCAGTAGGTAAAGGATTTGCTATTGCTTCTGCAGCTTTAACAGCGTTAGCTTTATTTGCTGCGTATGTAACTTTTACTGGTATTGACGGAATTAATATTTTTAAAGCACCTGTATTAGCAGCGTTGTTTATCGGAGGTATGATTCCTGTAATTTTCTCAGCACTTGCAATGGAGTCTGTTGGTAAAGCAGCAGGACAGATGGTAGAGGAAGTTAGAAGGCAATTTAGAGAAATACCTGGCATTATGGAAGGAACAGGCACGCCAGAGTATGGAAAATGTGTAGACATTTCAACTAAAGCAGCATTAAAAGAAATGATAATACCAGGTCTTATTACAATAGTGACTCCAGTGGTAATGGGAATAGGTACAGCGATTGTGAATGATGATTTTTTACTTGGTGCAGAAGTGCTAGGTGGTTATATGGCTGGGGTTTGTGTTAGTGGTGTAATGTGGGCAATTTTCCAGAATAACGCAGGTGGAGCTTGGGATAATGCTAAAAAATCATTTGAAGCAGGTGTAGAGATTAACGGTGAAACATTTTACAAGCACAAAGAAGATAATCCATCACCTCCACATCAAGCAGCAGTAACAGGAGATACAGTTGGTGATCCATTTAAAGATACGTCTGGGCCATCTATGAATATCTTAATTAAATTAACTTGTTTAGTAGGTTTAGTAATTGCTCCAATATTAGGAGGTCACTCTTCTGAAGAAGGTGTAGCAATGAATACTACTGTAGCTGAAGTTAACTTTTCTGAAAACGAAAACTCAGTGGAAAAAAGAGTTGAAGTTAAGATGACCAAAAATGAAGACGGAACTACTAAAGCTAATGTAGTAACTACAACAGTCGCCAATGGAGGTGAAGAAGTTGTTGAGGAAAAAGTCTTTGAAGGAACTGAAGAAGAAGTGAAAACTCAGTTAGATAAAATGAATGAGACTTCTGAAGATGTTGAAGTAAAAGTCAAAAAGGTTATTAAAGAAGTTAGAGAAGAAGTTGAAAACTAATTGGTATTTAACTTTCTTATATAGAATAAAAAAACCACGCTTATGAGCGTGGTTTTTTATTAACTATTAATTCCTTTTAATTAAGACTTTGTTTTTGGTTTATCTCTGTTCATTTCAGTAATATCAACACTTGTTGCTTCAACGCCTAAAAAGTGTTTGCTAAAATGATCTGCTCTTAACCAAAAAGAGTATTCAGTCATTTTACCAAAGCCATGTCTTTGACCTGGCATTAGCATAAAATCAAAACGTTTGTTGGCTTTTATCAATGCATTAGCCATTCTTATGGTACCACCTGGATGTACGTTGTTGTCTACATCACCTGTAATAAGCATTAATTTTCCTTTTAAGTTTCCAGCTAATGACTGATTGTTATCTATCATATACTTATATTTCACATTGCCGTTTTCGTCAATTTCTTCTTGTACACCATGATGTGTTTCACTCCACCAGCTATTATAAATTGCATTATCGTGGTTTCCAGCAGATGATACTGCAGCTTTAAAAAAGTCTGGATAAACTAATATAGCAGCTGTGGACATAAATCCACCACCAGAATGACCATAAATACCAACTTTGTCAATATCTATATATTCATATTTATCTGCTAACTGTTCAGCAACGTGTCTTTTATCCGCCAAACCGTAGTCTCTTAGGTTACCATAACCATAATTATGATACCATTTAGAACGGTCTGGGTGTCCACCACGATTACCCATAGTTACTACTATAAATCCAACTTGAGCCATTCTATCTAATCTATCCATACGAACAGAGAAAGACTTATTTACAGCCTCAGTTTGAGGTCCAGGATACACATATTCCAGTAATGGATATTTTTTAGTAGAATCCATTTCAAATGGTCTGTAAATCACACCATAAATGTCTGTAATACCATCGTCAGCTTTCATCTTAAAAGGCTCAGGAAATTTGTAACCAGTAGCCATTAGTTGCGATAGATCAGCTTCTTCTAACTCCATTACTACGTTGCCGTTGCTATTTCGTAATTCAGATTTTGGAACCGTATTTACCCTAGAGTAGTTACTAACGAAAAAGCCGTTAGAATCACTCATACTTGTATTTGTATTGAAATCTCCAGGATTTAGAGCTTTCAAACCGCTACCGTTTAAATTAATCTTATATAAATGCTCGTAGTAAGGATCTTGATCTTTTGGTATGCCATGAGCTGTAAAGTAAAGCGTTCTTGATTTTTCATCAACACCTATAGCGCTTTCTACGTGATAAGCTCCTTTGGTTACTTGGTTTTTCAGGTTTCCTTGTGTGTCATATAAATAATAATGTGCCCAACCAGATCGTTCTGCCCAATGCAACATTTCAGTTTCATTATTTAATAAGACTAAAGGACGAGATTCTATATAGGTGTTAAATCGTTCTTCAATGAGAACTTTGGTTTCACCTGTATTGATATCAGCTACACAGATGTCTAATTTTTTTCGATCTCTACTTATAGTATTGTAATATATTTTCCCCTTTTTAGATAATAAGAGAGAAGGGGTAAAATCATCATCATAGCTGGATTTTTTTATAGGTTCTCTATATACTTGTAAACTTTGCTGTTTTACAGTGTCTAATTGTACCAGTATGTTGCTTTTAGAAGGTATATCAAAAACATAGAGTTGGGTTTTGTAAAACTCGTCTTCACCTGGCATATGGTACTTATATGTCTCTAGTGTTGGTCGCTTGCTAGCAGTGGTGTTTATAACCCAAAGTTCATTGATATGTCTGGAGTCTCTTCTCTGAAAAACAAACTTTTTAGAATCGTGAGACCATATACCAAAGATGCGCTGACGTTTATCTTTGTTCTTTTTCATAGACTCATTGGTTTCTCCACGGCCACTAGATCCACCAAAAGAATAGTAGAGTTCTCCATCAGTTGTCCATTGGTTTTCTACAATTGTTGTGTCTTTTTCGTTTTCAACAGCTTTTAGGAAATTTTCCTTGTCCATCCAATAAAGATTATAGTTTTTAGAAAATAAAACAACCGAGCTGTCTGGAGCAATATTTGCCCATTTTCTCCAATCTTCTTTTTCCTTTTTCTTGTTGTCCAGAAGTGTTAAGGAATTACTGCCTAATGTGTATTCAAAATGATAAACTTTGTTTACCATTTTAGGTTTCCCTTTTTTCTTTTTCTTGGTTTCAGTTGAATCTGTTTGCTTTTCAGTATCTTCTTCGGAGTTGTCTTTTTCTTCTTCAACTTTTTCGGTAGAAGTCACGTAAAACTGAATAGCAGTTTCGTTTTTCACAAATTTAAAGTCAAAACGAGGCAAGTGTTGAGCGTCATAAGGATCTTTGGTTATTTCTGTTAACCATTGTGCCATTTTTTCATTATCAAAAAGTTCTTTTTTGCTTCGCTTATCAGCATCGACGATATAGTATTTAGAGCCACTTGTGGTTTTGTATTGATACCAAAAACGATTACTATTTTTTAGCCAATGAGGTCTTACTGAAGTAGAGTGGACTAATTTACCTAGGTTGGTTGGTGAGTATTTTGCTGCTGCCCTGTAATTTGGTTTAGGAGTTAAGTTGTTTGCGTCCTGAGCAATGCAAAAATTGAATAATAACCCAAGTGTTAGGGTTAGTGCTAATTTTTTCATTTAAAAGGTTAGTTTGAATTAGAATGTCACTAAAATACTAAAACTACTGCCTTCTACTTTTTATTTAACGTGTAAGGAGCTGATTTAAAGAAATATTTAACAATTATGTAGTAGAATATGAGATTTTAATGCTCTCGTTAGGGGAGTTTTAGTATCTTGAACCTATAATAAATAAGAATCTTGAGCTGGTTAAAAAAAGATCCACTTCAAATCATTGCATTTCAGGGTTATGGTACAGATACACATTTTTATGCTCGTGGTAGGGCTTTAGAAGATGAGTCTATAGACCTCGAAAATCAAAATACTTGGCATCTTATTATCAATACTTGGAAACGGTTTGAGACTGATGAGATTAAGAATGTTGGTGTTAATATAAAACTGCCAAACGGAAAAATTTTAAAAGGACAAACAGATAGAGATGGTTATTATAAAGTAGAAGCTAATTTAGATGAATTGGCAAAGCTTGCTAATGACGAAGGTTGGTTACCTTTTGAATTGTCTTACAGCGATGTCAATATCAAGAGAACCATTCAAAACGATAATAGGTTTCCAGGCGAGATATTAATACCATCAACCAAAGCTCAATTTGGTGTTGCCAGTGATATAGATGACACTATTTTGCATACAGGTGTGGTAAGTACTTTAAAATGGAAAGTGATTTATAATTCTGTGTTTAAGCACGCTAAAAACAGAATTCCATTAGAAGGTGCTGCGGATTTTTATCATAAATTACATAGAGGCGCATCTGGTAAAAATGCCAATCCTATATTTTATGTAAGCCATAGTCCTTGGAATCTCTATCGCTATCTTGAATTATTTCTAAAGCAAAATAAGTTTCCAAAAGGCCCAATTTTATTGAGGTCTATGAGTAATTTGCTAAAACGGAAAAAGCAAGATGAAAAACCTCAAAAACAAAAAGAGATTCTTAACCTGCTA
>JASBSE010000349.1 GCA_030149115.1 Winogradskyella sp.
AAAAACTCTATAAACTTATATCATATGGGCATTTATGCTAAGAAAGAATTACTTGATTGGTTTGTTGGTGAATATCCTAAACATTGCAAACGCAAATTAGATATGGGCAAAAGTTGTATTAGATTTAAAAAAATGGATGAAATCCCATTTGAGCTCATTGGTGAACTTACTAAAAAGATGAGTAGTGAAGAATGGATAGATATTTATGAATCAGCCTTAAAGAAAAAATAAAATGAAAAAACGAGTAACAGGAATTGGTGGATTATTTTTTAAAACAAAAGATCCGCAAGCCTCAAAAGATTGGTATAAAAAACACCTAGGTTTTAACACTGATACCTATGGTTGTACATTTTGGTGGAAAGACCAAGATGGTAACGATTGTTCTACACAATGGAGTCCGTTTGCAGAGGATACAAAATACTATGAGCCTTCTAAAAAAGACTTTATGTTTAACTATAGAGTAGAAAATTTAAAAGAATTACTAGTGACTTTAAAGGAAGAAGGTGTCACAATAGTAGGCGAAATGGAAGAATACGATTACGGAAAATTTGGTTGGATATTAGACAATGATGGCAACAAAATAGAACTTTGGGAACCTGTAGACCAAGCATTTAAATAATTCTGTAACGACTTAAAACATTCTTCTACATATAATTATCACTAAAACCATTGACAATGACTGAAGAAAACAAAAATTTAGAAGACAAAGCAAATGATGCTGTAGAAAAAGCTAAAGAAACTATTAATGAAACTTCAGAAACTACTTCTGAAAAAGCAAAAGACTTACATGAGAGTGCTTCTGAAGCTTTAGATGCTGCAAAGGAAAAAGCGGGAGAACTTGCTGATGATGCCAAAGAATTATTCGGAAAAGCTAAAGACAAAGCAACTGAGTTTCTTAATGAAGATGCTAAAGAAATTTACAGCAATGCTAAAGAAAAAGCTTCTGAATTTACCGAAGAAGCAGAAGAAAAGTTAGATAAGTTTACTGATTCTGCAAAAGAAAAGGTGGCGGAATTTGCTGAAGATGCCAAAGAAACGTATGAGGAAGCTAAGGTTAAAGCTAAAGAGTTTGCAAATGAGGCTAGTGAGAAAATAAGTGAATTTGCTGATGAAGCAGAAGAAAAGCTAGAAGAGTTTACAGGAGATGCTAAAGAAACCTACAACGAAGCTAAAGAAAAAACCAAAGGATTTT
This sequence comes from Winogradskyella sp., assembly GCA_030149115.1. Lineage (GTDB taxonomy): Bacteria > Bacteroidota > Bacteroidia > Flavobacteriales > Flavobacteriaceae > Winogradskyella. The sequence goes on from JASBSE010000349.1 coordinate 1,193, forward strand.
TTAGTAGACTATTTGGTAAAAAGTAAGTAAAAGTCAATAAAATTTTAAACTCAGAATTATTTAGTTCTGAGTTTCTTTTTTTGTGTTTAATCCATAATCAAGAGGCAACGTATCTCCCATACGTTGGCTTCCCATGGCACCGTTAAAATAAACACCTTTTATTGCTGAATAATTGCCATAAGCGTCTAACAAAAAGCTATCAACATATACGTTTATATCACTCTGTTCCTTTCTGTCGTATAAAATGGATACTTTTTGCTTTAGTGAAACTTCTTTAAGACCAGAACTGTCTTTCTCCTCAATTTTAAAGTACTTATACTCATCTACTTTAAATCCTTTGTTATAAATCTCGTAGCCTTCTTTTTTTAGACTTTTATGAAACAACGATCTCATAAAATGCTGTACAGAACCTTCATATACTTTTTCTCGTGCTCTCTTTGTTCTTTTTTTATCTGCTTTTTCTAGGTTCTTATAATATGATGTGCCAGCATAAGCCACTCTATCTAAAGCAAAATCTTGTTGTTTTAGATTTACATATCGGTAGATAGCTTCAAAGTCTATCATATCAAAAGATATCTCGTACTGAAGTGCTTTGTTTTTTATGATAATAGGTACATCTGCATTGGCATATAAAGTCTTTCGCTTTTTATCGTATCGTAATACGATGTCTTTTTCATTCAAAATTTTACAAGATTTCCCATATTTTGAACTTCCTAAAAATTCTTTTCTAAATAATCGAAGTTTTTGTTTTCTGGTTAAACCATCATCAAAATCTATAAACACCTCATCAAGACTTACATCTGTGGGTTTTAGTTTTATTGTGATATCGTTTTTGGCTCTATAATCTTCTATAATTACTTTTTCGTAGCCTAAATAAGAAATCACAAGAGGTGATTGTATAGCATCGGAATAACTTATGGAAAATTTACCTTCACTATCGGTTGTAGTTCCAATGGTAGTATTATCAAAATAAACAGCAACAGTTTCTAACGGTTTGCTAGTGGAGGCATCTAAAATAATACCTGTAAGTGTTTGTGAAAAACAGATTGTTGGAAGTAGTAGAAAGCATAATAATCTACTTATCATTACTGTCCATAAATTTACGTTCTAACTCTGCCTGAAACTCTTCCATAACAGGTCTTACCGTACTTTCTGGTAAATCTGCAATCTTAATGTACATTAATCCATCTACAGCATTATTGAATAATGGATCTACATTAAATGCCACAATTTTTGCATTCTGTTTAATGTACTTTTTTAATAAAACGGGTAGACGTAGTGCTCCTGGTTCTACTTCATCAATCAGCTTGTCGAGTTTGTTTAAATCGGCTTCAGCTTCATCAAAAACAAATTCTTTATCAGCATCTTTTAGCTTTACCTTAAATTCTTTTTTAGGATGCACATATTGCGCCACATAAGGGTCGTAGTAATGCGATTTCATAAACTCAATCATCAAACTCTTAGAGAAGTTCGAAAATTGATTACTAATACTTACACCACCTATCAGATACTTGTGCTCAGGAAAACGTAATGTGGTGTGCACAATGCCTTTCCAGAGTAAAAACAATGGCATTGGCTTTTGTTGGTATTCTTTAATAATGAAGGCGCGACCCATTTCAATAGATTGGCTCATCATTTTGTATAGTTCTGGCTCAAAGCGGAATAAATCCTGAAGATAGAACCCATCGATACCGTAACGCTCAAAAATATCAGAGCCTAGACCCATTCTGTAAGCGCCTGCCACTATATTTTTATCACTATCCCATAAAAACATATGATGGTAATAGGCATCAAACTGATCTAAATCGGTAGCTTCATTTGTACCTTCTCCAACTTCTCTAAAGGTAATCTCTCTCAACCTTCCAAGTTCGCTTAAGATATTTGGCATGTCATTGGCAGAAGCTAAAAACACCTCGTAATTTTTACTAGCCAGCAATCTACAATCTTTTTCTCTTAGGCTTTCCACCTCTGCAACCATCAATTCCGTATCGATTGGAGTTATAATACGCTTAGGTGGTTTAGGTACTTTTACAGTTGACTTAATATTATCTAAAATCTTAGGCTTATCTTCAAAAGTTTTAGAAAGCATATAGGTTTTTCTTCTTAAGAAATCTGTAAAATCCTCTAGTGTTTCGTGCTCTTTTTGATCATTGACAGAAATTGGTCGACCTATCCTTACTTTAATAGTTCTCCGTTTCTGAGTCAATAATTCCGAAGGTAATTTAGCTGTTCTAAGTGTATCGCTAATTTTTGAAAGCCTATAAAATAATCTGCTGTTTTTAGCATGAAAATAAATTGGAACGACTGGTACTTCAGCTTTCTTTATCAATTTCATAGCTGCCTCCTCCCATGGTCTATCTACCACCAACTTGCCGTCTCTGTAAGTTGACACTTCACCTGCAGGAAAAACACCTAATGGGTGACCTTCTTTTAAATGTAAAATAGCATTTTTAAAACCTGTGATGCTGCTTTTAACATCCTTTCGATCTTCAAAAGGATTAACAGGCATTACATAAGGCTTTAAAGGTTCTATTCGATGCAAAAGAAAATTGGCTATAATTTTAAAATCATCGCGTTGCTCAAGCATCAATTTTAAAAGTAAAATCCCATCTATTCCACCGAGAGGATGGTTTGAAATGGTAATATAAGCTCCATCCTTTGGTAAACGTTTTAAATCTTCTTCTGGAATTTCAAATTTTATCTGAAAGTCATCTAAAAGCGCATTTAAGAAATCTAATTCAGATAGGTGCTTATTACGCTTGTATATCTTATTTATGGTAGAGATTTTAAGTACTTTCATAAGAAGCCAACCAAAAAATGTACCTAAGAAACCATACTTATCAGCGTTAATAGCCTTTGCGACTTCCTTTGCAGTTACTAAACCCATATCAGATGATTTCCTCATAAAACAAATGTAGTAAATGTTATTTAGTTACGATTTGAACTGTTTCTCGTGTTAGTTGCTTAAGCAACACGGTTTTATCTTTTTCAAGCTCATTTATAGCTTCTTCATTATAGTGTCTAACTGTATAAAGACTAACGTCATCATAACATGTTACGTTAAATTTAGCTTTTAAATGTTGCAACAATTTATCACGATTATTGTAAATATTATCAATACATACCGAAAAACTTATCGCTGAATTCTGAATAACATCTACTTTCATCTTATAAAGATGCAATAAACTAAATATTTCACTAATATTTTCTTCAACGATATACGAAAAGTCTAATGACGATAATGAAATTAAAATCTGATTTTTCTTAACAATAAAACAAGGCACTTCTGGCTCTATCGCTTTTCCTTTACTTACACAAGTACCTTCAGCCTTTGGGTTTACAAATGATTTTACATACAACGGGATTTCCTTTTGCTGTAATGGTTGCAAAGTCTTTGGATGAATTACAGACGCACCATAAAATGCCAACTCTATTGCTTCTCTGTAAGAAATTTGGTTAAGTAACTTTGCATTTTCAAAATAACGTGGATCTGCATTTAGTACACCTGGAACATCTTTCCAAATGGTAACACTATTAGCATTGAGGCAATATGCAAAAATAGCTGCGGTGTAATCACTTCCTTCGCGTCCTAGAGTTGTTGTAAAATTATTAGAATCACTACCCAAAAAACCTTGTGTAATATTAAGAACTGACTTATTAAATTTTGAAGAAATATACTCTTGCGTTAAGTCCCAATTTACGTTAGCTCGTCTGTAGTAATTATCTGTTTTTATATACTCTCTAACATCTAACCAATTATTTTTTAAACCTATCTCATTTAGGTAATAACTAATTATTGTTGTAGATATTAACTCACCAAAACCGATGGTTTGGTCATATACGTAATTGTAATCTGGTGACTTATTACTTTTAAAAAACATATTCAACTCATCAAAAAGTGATTTTACAGCAGTAAATACTTCATGACGTTCGTTATCGAATAAATCTAACAGAATCTCATTGTGGTATTTTATAACATCGTGAATAGAGCTTTGTAACTCTCCTTTATTTTCAAAATAATTTTTGATAACAACTTCCATTGCATTAGTAGTTTTTCCCATTGCAGAAACAACAACTAATGTATTGTCATAACCTGTTTCTTTTAAAACAGAGGCTAAATTTTTTACACCATCAGCGTCTTTTACAGAAGCACCACCAAATTTATAAACGCGCATCACAATTTTTTAAATAGTTTTCTATAGCTTTTTCATCTAAATGAACCACATCCCAATCTCTCATTACATTTGCTCCTTTGTTTTGATAAAAGGTTATTGCTGGCTCGTTCCAATCTAACACCTCCCAACTAATACGTTTTACTCCTAGAGATTTCCCATATGCCACAACTGTATCTAAAAGTTGTGTTCCTAAGTTTTTTCCTCTTTGCGATTGACTTACAATTAAATCTTCTAAATGTAAGGCCTCGCCTTTCCATGTAGAATATCTTGTGTAAACCAAGGCCATGCCTTCTACTTTATTGTCAACCTCTATAACAAAACAGGTAAACTTTGGGTTATCACCAAATCCATCACACTCTAACATTTCTTGGGTTACCTCTACCGCATCTGGTTCCTTTTCAAATACTGCCAATTCATTAATGAGCTCTAATACTCTTGGCATATCCGCTTTTGTTGCAAGTCTTGGTTGGTTCATTCTTTACTTTATAAAAAAGAACTCAAATATAATCTAAACTGAGTTTAGATAACAATTTATTTAAATCACGAAAACGTTATAGTTTGTTAAAAAATGCGATATTTGTTGCAGTTAACCAATATAAAGCTTCATGTCTCAACGCAAACAAACCCTTGGTGAATTTATAATTGAAAACCAAGCATCCTTTAAATATACATCAGGAGAACTTTCTCGTCTTATTAATTCTATTAGACTTGCTGCCAAGGTAGTAAATCATGAAGTCAACAAAGCTGGTTTAGTTGATATTCTTGGAGCTGCTGGAGACACCAACGTACAAGGAGAAGATCAGCAGAAGTTAGATGTATATGCTAATACCAAGTTTATACAAACCATGACCAAAAGAAACATTGTTTGTGGTATTGCCAGTGAAGAAGAAGATGACTTTATAGCTATAAACAGCCAAGATGAAAACCACCAAAATAAATATGTGGTTTTGATAGATCCTTTAGACGGTTCTTCAAACATTGATGTTAATGTTTCTGTAGGAACTATTTTTTCTATTTACAGACGTGTAACTCCTGTAGGAACACCTGTTAC
>JASBSE010000350.1 GCA_030149115.1 Winogradskyella sp.
GTAACAGGGAATGATTCCTTTATTCCTTTTTTAGTATTCTTTTCTTTGGTTTCAAATATGTTGATTGTCTCCATAAATCCGTTCTTATTTGTATGTTACAAATTTCAGGATTAAAAGACTGTAATGTGTTACGTTATATGCTGAATGATTTGTAGAATTTACTCTTCACGAATTATTACTACCCAATTGGAATAATTTATGTCTCTTATAATCATAATGGGGACGTGTCTATTGGTCTTTAGTATTTGTAATCAAATACCCTTTTGACTCAATGGCCTTTTTTATCTCATCGACATTCGTTTTAGTGGTATCAAATTCTATAATTGAAGCCCCTTCTTCATAAGACGTAGATACATTTGTAACCCCATCAATTTTGTTTACCGAATGGCTGATGTTTTCTTCACAACCCGAACATACCATTCCTTCAATATTCAACTTTACAGTTTGAATATCGGTATTGTTTGTTGCAACAATTTCTTTTGTGGTCGTTGAGTGAAATATTTGTGGATAATAAGAAACCAATGTCATTACAACAACAAACGCTGTAACCAACCACAAATAGAATTTCGATTTAAAAAATGATGGCTTATCAGTTTCACAATTGCTACAATCTTCCCCTCCCTTTTTTTTATAAACCTGAAAAAAAGTCAATCCCAATGACAAAAATGCTATGACCAACAGATAAGGTTTCAAGGCAATAAGCCAAGAAAAATAGACAGAACTCCCACTAATACCAACTACACTTGTAAGTAGCAAAGGACCCCAGCAGCATAGTTTAAGGGAAACTGCTGAAAATACAGCAGTCCCCATAGATGCTTTTTTGTTCCATTTAGTAATTGCCATACCTAACAACTTCCTATTCCCGCGTTTACCAAATCCTCTTTTGTGATTTCGATTTTGGTGCAGCAATTCAGTAGTTTTCCGTCCACAGCAATGGCGGGAACTCTTGTAACCCCATATTCCTTCATTTTTGAAACACAGATTTTACTTTCGCATTGCTCGGACAGATTATGAAGTGTGATTTCGCAGTCCTTTCCTGCTGTTTCCTTTACTAATTGTACCACAGGCTCGCATACTGGGCAACCTGCTGTAAAAATCTCGATTTGTCGTTTCATCTTATTTTAAGTTTTAATTAATAATGGAACAAAGATGAGAACGTAAGGTAGGGGGTCACCAAACTTTTTTTAGTCTTTTTTTTCATCGTAGTTTTTTAATCTGGTTTCGATGGTTTGGATTTCTTTTAAGCGATTAGTCAAATCAGATAATTCCAAGTTAGGGAATTCGTTTTTTAAATATTCAATTTTATCTTCATTACCACAATTTTCTGGGCAAGAGTCCACGGCCTTTACAATTCCAATAGCAAGCGCTTTTCTGTAAACTTCATCCAACAGCAAGTAATGTGCTTTTTGAATGCCTTTATCAATGGATTTGAACTGGATGTTTATTTGTTCGGGGTCTTTTCCCTCATCAAGCATTTTAACAATGCCGTTAATTTGACCACTCAAAGTTTTTAATCTGGATTTAATGTCCAAGATTAAATCAGTAGGTAATTTGTGCTGTTCCGTTTTCATAATTTGAATATTGTATTGTTAACAACTTGCATCATTGCAACTTTTATTTTCTTGAATTGGTGGGCAATCTAACGTTTCGTATGGGCAATAAACACAACAATCTCGTTCTTTTGGCCTCAAAACTGTTTTACAATTCTTATACTTATAAAAGAAGTGGCAATCGTTTGTTGGCATATTTTCTACTTTTTTATGTCCGCAATTTGGCCAGGTAATTTCTGATTTTATTTGTACACTACAAATTTCAGGATTAAAAGGCTTTTATGTGTTACGTTATATGCTGAATGATTTGTAGAACTTGCTGAATTCGTTGCATTTTATAATGTGGTTGTTATTTAGTCAATCCCTTAAAAAATGATAAGTTTAGTTTCAGTACTAATAGATGCATTAGTTTCTCATTATGAGACTTTATTTCCAACTCATTCGCTGTATCCTAACAGCATTCAATATAGCCAACAACGCAACACCTACATCCGCAATGACCGCTTCCCACATCGTTGCCATTCCGAGAGCCCCGAGAATCAATACTAAAATTTTTACTCCTAACGCAAGTGTGATATTCTGCCATATGATTTTGTTGGTAGCATTACCAATCTTGATAGAAGTGGCAATTTTTGAAGGCTGGTCAGTTTGAATAACAACATCAGCGGTCTCAATGGCAGCATCACTTCCTAGGCCTCCCATTGCCATGCCAACATCAGAAATTGTAATCACTGGCACATCATTAATCCCATCCCCAATAAAAGCCACAATCCTTCCTTGCTTTTTTAATTTTTCAACCTCTTTTATTTTTCCTTCAGGAAGCAACCCACCAATTGCCTTATCGATTCCCAATTGTTTGGCAATTTTATCAACCACCAGCTGTTTGTCCCCAGAGAGCATTATGACTTCAGTTATTTTTTTAATATCGTGTAATGAAGTTATAGCTTCTTCTGCGTCATCTTTGATAGTGTCTGCAATGGTAATGTATCCAGTATATTTTTGATTTATCGCAATAACCACTATGGTTTCAGTATTATGTTTCAGACTTTCATCAAAAGGAATTTTAAACTTTTCCAACAATTTTGTATTGCCGGCCAACACTTCATAGTCGCCAACTTTTCCTTTCATACCATGACCGGAAATTTCTTCAACATCATTAGCTTTAAGCGAAGAATTTTCAATATTAGTATATTTCACAACAGCTTCAGCTATAGGATGGGTAGAATTGGCTTCTAAAAGGGCTGTTAGTTCTAGCATTAAATTTTTATCAAAATCTATTGCAACCACTTCTTGTACTTCAAAAACGGCTTTGGTTAAAGTGCCTGTTTTATCCATTACAATGGTATCTACTTTGGTCATTAAATCCAGAAAATTGGAACCTTTGAATAAAATACCATTACGCGAACCTGCACCTATACCTCCAAAGTAGCCTAAAGGAATAGAGATTACCAAGGCACAAGGACAAGAGATTACCAGAAAAATCAAGGCGCGCTCAAACCACATTTGAAACTCGTAGGCATCACCAAGAAAAAAGTAAGGAACTATTACCAATGTTATGGCTAACCAAAAAACAATGGGCGTGTAAATTTTTGCCAAGCGGCTAATTAGCAATTGCGTTTTTGCTTTTCTGCCAACAGCTTCCTGAACCAGTTTTAATATTTTAGATAGCTTAGTATCCTCATATTTATTTGTAGTTCTAATTTCTATAACCTTATTTAGGTTTACCATTCCAGCTAGAACCATATCGCCTTTCACTTTATTGTCGGGTAGCGATTCGCCGGTCAATGCAGCTGTATTTAATACAGCATCTTTTGAAACCAATTCACCATCTAAGGCAATTTTTTCACCTGCTTTGGTTTGAATGATTTGACCTATTTGTACCTCTCTGGGATGCTTAATTGTAATGTTACCATTCTCTAAAACGCTGACCTCCTCAACCTGTACTTTTAGCAAGGCTTCTATAGAACGCTTTGCCTTATTTACAGCAGCTTCCTGAAACAACTCACCAACAACATAAAATAACATTACAGCCACCCCTTCTTCATAAGAACCTATTAAAAAAGCACCTATTGTCGCCACAGACATTAAAACAAACTCGTTGTAGATGTTCCGTTTAATGACTAGTTGTGCTGCTTTTTTAACTATTGGCCCGCCAACGGCGATATATAGAATTCCGAACCAGATTAATGGTAAAGGGGATTTAAAAAACGACGCATCATAAAAATCTAGACAAATGCCTAACAGTAAAAAGAATAATGTTATTATAGGTATTATATAGTCCTTATTAATAGTGAGCTGACTTTTCGGCTGTGTTTCTTTAGTGTAATCTACAGCACAGTCGTTATCTTCACATTCAATTCCATTATTCATTATTTTGGTGTTCTTCATCTAACTTTCAAACTGTATTAAATATTGACTTCTGTTACTATTTTATTGGGTTGACATATAATAAATACTTTTATCAGACCAATTAATTATATTAATTATATTAATTATTACTATATACTTCTGAAGGTTGTGTAACCGCTGAGCTTAATTCCAATTACTCTGCTTTAGAGTTTCTGATTACCTTAAATGAAGTTAATTAGTTCACAAGGTTTAATGAATCTTCCTGTTGCAACGGAAACCCAACGGTAATTATACTTTCTTTAAAAGACTCCAAATTAAAAAACATTGGGTCATACTCTATATATAGATGCTCCTCAGCAAGGCATAGGCTTATGACTCCATCAATGTTCAAAAAAGGTTTAAATTTTAAACGAAAGTTACTTTGTTCATTTGTTTTGAGAATTTTGTTTGTTCTCAAAACTTCTAGTTTAAATGAATTTTCCATGTTTATACTTTTTTAAGGGTTTATTAATAAATATTCTTTTTGTTCATAGCTTTTCAACAACCATTTTCAGTTTACCTCTTACCTGTGTTGCTATTTCTGCCAATTTTTCATTTTGAACTGCCCCCATAGATGCAATGGGGTCTACTGCAGAAACTTCAATTTTACCGGCTTCTCTTTCCTGGACAATGACATTGCATGGAAGCATTGTGCCAATTTTATCTTCCGCTTTTAGCGCCTCGTATGCAAACGGCGGGTTGCAAGCACCTAAAATCTTGTAATTATAAAAATCTACATCAAGCTTCTTTTTCAAGGTTGCCTTGATATCGATTTCAGTTAAAATACCGAAACCTTCACTTTTAAGTTCTTCTGTAACTTTTTCAATCACTTGATTGAAATCACCAGAAATTATTTTATTGAAATAATAGTTCATAATGATTAATTTTTTTAGTAATATTCTGCATACTGTTTCTGTATAAAAACAGTGTGTTATTCTTCTAATGCTCTTTTTCTTTCTTCAAACTCTTCGGTAGAAATATCTCCCGAGGCGTATTTACGTCTTAAAATATCAATTGACGTATCCTTACTCTTTTTGCTTGTCGCAACAGGTCGAAAGATTAAAAAAAGAAGTATAAGAACTAGGGCAACCCAAAACAGCCACCAAAATCCGTGCATTCCAAAATAATGCCAGTCGTTATTACATTCGTACCACATAATTTTTAAATTTTTAGTTATTATATATATTTTTGTTATAAGGTAAATAATTTCCTCATTGCTTTTTCAATATCATTTATCTCATCCCCATACGGCAACCACAGCCTCTTCGCTTTCTAGAGTTAGTATTATTATAACTTCCTTCCAGGGTACTTAAATAGGCGTAGATATCTTCTTTATTTTTATCTTCCATAGCCACAAACGAAGGCATATAGCAAGGCCCAATATTTAATATTTGTTTAAATTGCCCTGCACTAATCCAATCAGAAACACCATTGAGGTTAGGTGGTTTCATACCCCAACCCCTTTGTTGGGTTGTAAAAGAATTTTTTTGGTCTTGTTGATGGCATTCGGTACAATTTGCTATAAAAAGACTTTTACCATTTTCTATAGGGGAAACTGCTGTTACAATGCCTGATTCAATATCTTCGCCATATATGTAGGCTACAATGGCATTTCTTTCTGATTCCGATAGATGAGAAAAACCAGGCATGGAATTTCTTCCTGTTTTGAGCAGTTCACTTATTTGATTTTTGCTCAACTTTTGATTGATATCAACCAAAGATGGAAAAGTCGGTGGTTTTCCTTGGCGTTCAGCACCGTGACAAACAGCACAGTTGTTCTGAAAAAGTTGACTGCCTGTTATTTTTACATCCTTTCTAATGGGTTCGTAATCGTTTATAGATATTTTAGTCTCTAACTTTTTAAATCCAAAGGCAAGCATAATTGCCAAAATTATCAATACCCCAAAACCTACATTCAATTTCGACTTCATCTTAAATTTTTTTAATATTCAACGATAACTTTTATACAAATTTACTTCATCAAATAGTGCAACGGAAGTGCATTTACGTATTGCATTTATTACATACCCCCTTAACAACCAGACTAGCTTCTACAGCTGTAAAGTCATTAGGTATGTCTACGTGGGGGATTTTATTATTTGGCATACAGATGGTTTCATTACAAGAGTTACAATGAAAATGAACATGTAAATCAGTTTCAATCGCACAGTGACAACCTTCTTCACAAAGGGCATATTTGGTAACACCTGTACCGTCATCAATTTTATGAGCGATATGGTTTTTCACAAAAGTTATTAAAGTACGATACAAGGTGGTCCTATCTGATTTTACAAAATGGTCTTCTAAATCTGTTAAACTAACTGCTACACTTTTATTTTTAAGAAGTTGTAAAACCAACAAACGCATAGCTGTTGGTTTTACATTTCTGTTCTCCAATATTCTTTCTAATTCAATATTCATAATATTTCATTTTTGTTGGGTGGCAAGTTTTTATTATTAATGTATCCGAAACATCAATAATCCCATCTCCATTAATCTTCGTCTTCTAACTCGCCTTTTTTCATTTCTGCGATTAAATAGTAGGCATTATTATATGCGTATTTTGTGTTCGCTTCTTGTTCGGTCAGAAAATCGATGGAAACCCACTTACCATCTTGAATGCTCTTTGTTACTTCATGTGGCATAAAAGCCCAATTATCACCTTCTTTTTTAGCTGAAAACACAAAGAACCTATCACCATTAGTAACTATGGCACTTTCGGGTAGTGCCATAGCTTTAGAACTATCTGTTTGAATGCGCCCTCGAATGTACATTCCTGGTATCAGGTTGCCTTCCTTGTTCTTGATTTCAGCGTGTACGTGTATTGCCTTGGGGTTTTGCTCAAAAGTCTTTCCTACGGAATATATTTCTGCAATAAGTTCTTTCCCTGGTATGGATTGGACGTTGAACCTAACATTCTGTCCTTCTTTGACTTTGTAAACATCCTTTTCAAAAACCATCAAATCCGCGTGTACGTGATGAGTGTCCACGATTTCCATTAAATCGGTCTGTGGTTCTACATATTGCCCTGTTTTGATTTCTACTTTTTGAACAAATCCTTCAATGGGACTTCGTAATGCCACACGCTGGTAAATTTTGCCGTTTCTTAGCCCAGAGGCACTAATACTCAATTGCTTTAGCTGGGCTTCCAATCCGTTTACCATACCACGCGAGGCCTGATATTCCGCTTCGGCCTTTTGAAAATTGGCACCGCTTCCCACCCCTGCATTGTACAGCGTTTTTTGTCGCTCATATTCTTTTTTGAGAAATTCGCTATTGCTATAAGCATTGAGGTAATCCGTCTGTTTTTGTATGATGTTGGGGTGTGAGAGATAGGCGACTGTTTGCCCTTTGTTGACCTTATCGCCCTCGATGACCTCGATGGAAACCACGTTGGCACCTACAACCGTTGTTATGGTGGCCTCGTTTTGTGGTGGCACTTCGAGTTGTCCGTTGGCTTCCACATAACCACTCATATTACGCATTTGCAAAGTATCCACTTTCATTTGCAGGGCGTTAAACTGCTTTTCCGTCAATAATACTTCTTCGACTTCGCCTTCGGAATGCCCTTCTTCCATTTCGGAATTTATTTCTGTGTTCTCTTTAGTTTCGCTTTTGGAATCGCCACAAGCGGTCAACCCTAAAAGCATTGCCAGTAATCCGATAATTGTGTATTTGTATAGATTTTTCATTTTATTGCTTGAAATATTGTAGTTCAAAAACTGATTTTAAATAATTGTCGAGAGCGTCCAGCGCATCCATTTCTGTGTTTATGGCATCACGAATAATTTGCGTGAATGCTGCATAGTCCACCGCACCTTCCTTGTAGGCAAGCAATGCACCTTTGCGCTGTTCCTCGGCGAGCGGCAAGGCTTTGCCTATATAAAATTGCCAAGATGCCTTCCATTTCTGATAGGACTGTAAGGCTTGCTGATATTCGGATTTCATTCGGCGTTGGGTAAAATCCGCATTCGCCTTTGCAATTTCGCTGTCAATTTTAGCGGCTTTGGCCTGGCTACGCTGTGTGCCTGAAAATAATGGTACGGAAATGCCTGCTTGATAGGTGTAAAACCCGTTATTGCCATCGACCTGTTGAAGTCCACCTTGTAGGTTCAACTTCGGCAGCAAATCGGTACGGGCTTCATTATAGTTCGCTTCGGCTTCGTCAATGCGCCTTTGTGAAAGTTTTAATTCTGGATGATTTTCTATACTTGTAGGTATTTCCAAAACGGATATTTTACTTTCGTTCAGTATGTCGGGAACCGTGTAATACGTTTCTGAGACCAACCAAAGATTGAGCTTTTGCAGGGCTATGAAATAATCACTTTCTGCCTGTTGCAATTTATTGTTGATTTGCAACGCTTGATTGGTAGCCGATGAATATTCCAACCTCGAAATGGCCTCTACCTCAAAGTTGAGTTCGATAGCCTTTTCGAATTGAGCGTATATAGAATCCAGCTCACGGTACAGTTCATATTTCTGTCGTTGTTGGTATGCCTGCGACCACGCCTTTTTTACTTCCTGTTCCACTTGCAGTCCAGAAAGGTCAAGAGCAGTTTCTGCCAATGCGATACGCTGTTTCTGTAAACGCCTTTTCGCACCGATTCCGAACAGATTAATATTCTGTTGCCCAACACCTACTAAAGTATAAATACCCTGACTATCGCCTACTTCCTCACCGCCCGTGAAAACTTGGGTCTTGCCAAGGTCATAAGCTGTGCCTTTGAGGGCGTTCTGTTTTTGGATTTCCAACTGTTTTGTTTTCAAAAGCGGATAGTTTTCCTTCGAGATTTCCACTGCCCGTTCCAATGAGATAACCGGTAGTGAGTCTTTCGGTCGGACTTGTTGGGCTTTCACCAAATTGGACGTAAACAATAGACAGACTACTGCCGTAGCGGTAACGAATTTTGGATTGGGTTTTTTCTTCTGTTCTGAACGTTTCTCGACCCATTGATAAAATATGGGAAGGATAAAGAGCGTCAAGAGCGTAGAAGTAATCAATCCACCGATTACCACGGTTGCCAAGGGTCGTTGCACTTCTGCCCCTGCCGATGCTGAAATGGCCATTGGAAGAAATCCTAAAATATCGGTAAATGCAGTTAACATTATTGGGCGAATCCTACGTTTTGTGCCTTCTACGATACGGTCTTTCAAGTTGGTCACGCCTTCTTCCTTCAGCTCATTTAGACCGCTGATCATTACCAGTCCGTTCAGGACGGCAACACCAAAGAGGACGATAAAGCCGACCCCTGCGGAAATACTGAAGGGCATATCTCTTAACCACAGGGCGAAAACACCACCTATGGACGCCATTGGTATGGCCAAGTAAATCATCAAGGTCTGTGGAAAGGATTTTAATGCGAAATAAATCAAGATGAAAATCAACAATAAAGCAATCGGGACCACAGTCTGTAATCGCTCGCTTGCTCTTTCAAGATTTTCAAATGCACCACCATACCGAATAAAATAGCCTGGTGGTAATTCAAGATTTGCGTCCAGTTTATCCTTAATCTCGTTAACTAAGGATTCCACATCACGTCCGCGCACATTTACACCCACGTAGGTTCTTCGGTTGGTATTGTCCCGACTTATCTGCATCGGACCTGGTTCGTATTCGATTGTGGCCAGTTCTTGAAGCGGAATCTGCGAGCCGTTAGGCAAATTGATGTACAGATTCCTAATGTCATTGATGTCAGTTCGGTTCTGCTCGTCGAGCCTAACGACCAAGTCAAAACGCTTTTCGCCTTCAAAAATCACACCTGCATATCCGCCCGCAAAAGCGGACTGCACCATTATATTCAGTAGGTCGATACTCACACCATACTGTGCCAGTTTGTTGCGATTGTATTTAATGGTCATTTGGGGCAATCCAGAAGTTGCTTCTGCCCTCATATCACCTATTCCTTCAGTACCCGCTATGATTTTTGTAATCTCATCGGCCTTTGCAGCAAGTACGTCTATATCCTCACCATAAATTTTAATGGCAACATCTTCTCGAATACCCTCTAACAGTTCATTAAAGCGCATTTCGATTGGTTGGGTAAACTCATAATTTACGCCCGGTATAATGCTTACCGCTTCCTTCATTTTATCAATAAGTTCATCCTTGTTATCAGCGGACACCCATTCGTCTTGGGGTTTTAGAATAACAAATACATCAGCAAAATCCATCGGCATCGGGTCCGTGGGCACTTCGGCCACACCGATACGGCTTACAATTTTTTCAACTTCCGGAAATTCGGCCTTTATAATACGCTCTACTTTAGTAGTGGTCTCAATTGTTTCGCTAAGTGAGCTTCCGGGTTTAAGTATCGTGTGAAATGCAATATCGCCTTCATCCAGTTGGGGAATGAATTCGCCACCCATTCTTGTAAACATAAAAACGGTAAGGGCAAATATGGCGACGGCAATTCCAACAATCCATTTCCCTTTGTTTAAGGTCTTAACCAAAAGTGGTTCATACTTCCGCTGTACCCAATGCACGAAACGGTCACCCCAAGATTTTTTTTCCGTCTTGGGTGGTTTTAGGAATAGGGCAGACATCATCGGAACATAGGTCAGGCAAAGAAACATAGCACCTATCATTGCAAATATGAATGTCAGCGCCATTGGTTTAAACATTTTGCCCTCAATACCTTCCAACGCCAGTATGGGCAAGAACACAATAAGGATTATCAATTGCCCAAAGAAGGCAGCGTTCATCATCTTTTTTGATGCATTTGCGGCTATATCATCACGTTTTTCCTTGTTTAAAGACTTCTTTTTTAAGATGTAGCTTCCCATTAAGAATACGCTGGCTTCCACGATTATTACCGCCCCATCTACGATAATGCCAAAATCGATAGCACCTAAGCTCATCAGGTTCGCCCATACGTCAAAAACGTTCATAAGAATAAATGCGAACAATAGGGAAAGCGGAATAGTGGAAGCTACAATCAACCCACCACGCCAGTTACCCAAGAGGAAGACCAAGACGAAAATTACGATGAGTGCGCCTTCCAAGAGATTGTTTCGTACCGTTCCCGTGGTTTCGCTTATTAACTTGCTTCTATCCAATAAAGGCTGTATGACAACCCCTTCCGGTAGGGACTTCTGTATTTCGGCCATTCGCTCTTTTACACGGACAATGACATCGTTTGAATTTGCCCCTTTGAGCATCATAACCAACCCACCAACGACCTCGCCTTCGCCATCCTGTGTCAAAGCCCCATATCGAACAGCTGAACCATACCGTACATCGGCAACATCGCTTACGGTAATGGGCAAACCATTTTCATTTTTAATGACGATTTTTTTAATATCATCAAGGCTTCGCACTAAACCTTCGCCACGGATGAAGTTGGCTTGATGGTTTTTCTCAATGTACGCACCACCCGTATTTTTGTTATTTGTTTCCAATGCCTTAAAAACATCGGTAATCGTTAGTCCGATTGCCCTTAATTCGTTAGGATCAACGGCGACCTCATATTGCTTTATTTTTCCGCCGATGGCATTAATTTCCACAACGCCAGGTACCATTGCCATTTGCCGTTGCACAATCCAATCTTGCATTGTACGCAAATCGGACAATGAATATTTATCTTGAAAATTAGGTTCGACTTTTAGGGTATATTGATAGACTTCGCCTAAGCCTGTGGTAATTGGACCGATAGAAGGTTGACCAAACCCTTCAGGAATCTGTTCACGTACTTCGGTCAGTTTTTCGGAAACAAGCTGACGGGGCAAGTAAGTTCCCATATCGTCATCGAAAACGATGGTAACCACGGAAAGTCCAAAACGCGAAACTGAGCGAATTTCCTTTACATTGGGCAAATTACTCATCGCAACTTCTACTGGATAGGTTACGAATTGCTCGATATCCTCTGTGCCCAGATTGGGCGATTGTGTGATGACTTGTACCTGATTATTGGTAACATCCGGCACAGCATCAATGGGAACTTGGGTCATACTATAAATACCGGCACCAATTAGAGCCAATGTAAGCAGACCGATAATGAATTTGTTATTGATTGAAAAATCAATGATTCTGTTAATCATAGATAAAGAGGGTATTAATTCAGTTTATATTTGCATTGAACACATTGAATACAATACAACGCGCAGTATTGATATATCCAAATTTGGATATATCAAAACAGGATATAGCTATCCCATCAAAACTGAATTATGCCCGAGGGGGCTGAAAAAGGGTAAGGGATATGTCTTTGCCCAAGCTATCAAAGTGGGCAAAGTTATCTTGTGGAATTACTGGCTGTAGTGGCTCAAAAGGCACAATACCAAAGTCTATACTGTGACAGTGGCAACATTGACACTCACAGAAAGGCGAGCACAATTCGCAGCCTTGGTCGTGGTCGCCGTTAAAATCTGATGCTAAAGTAATTTGGGAATCATCTTTAACATTGCCTGAATCACCACACGGCACTACATTTAGTGCCAAAAAGTAAATTGATAATATGAATGCGAAATATTTCAAGTTACAAAGATAAAAATATTATGATGCAACTGTGTTGCAAATATGATTAAGGTCAACAGCAATTTCCATTTTCTTGAATTGAAGGACAAGGAACTGTTCCATAAGAACAATACACACAACAATCTCCTTCGTTTGGTTTCAGAACCGTTTTGCAACTCTCACATTCATAAAAGAATTGACAGGATTCTGTTGGCATTTCTTCTACCTTTTTATATCCGCAGTTTGGACAAGTGATTTCAGATGTTAATATAGCTTCCATTATTTTCCTTTTTTGTCAATCACTTTATAACCTGTAGAATTAATTGCCTTTTCAATAGCTACTTTAGAGGTTTTAGACTTATCAAACTCTACGATGGCATTTCCCTTTTCATACGAAGGGGTTACATTTATAATACCGTCCAATTCATTTACAGCGTGTTTTATGCTTTCTTCACACCCAGCACAAGTCATTCCTTGAACATTAAAGTTTACAGTTTGAATATTTGATTGGTTTACAATGACTACTTCTTTTTTATTATCTGGATAAAAAATGAATGAATAATATGGAAATGCCAGCATTATAATTGCAAATACAGTTACAATTCCTAAAAACTTTTTTGATTGTATAAATTTTGGTTTT
>JASBSE010000292.1 GCA_030149115.1 Winogradskyella sp.
TAACTTTTCATCTTTTGAGAGTTTTATTCTATTGACATAATTGAGGTAAATATTTAACTGATTTTTCTAAATAATTTTTAATTAACATTAATAGTCTTTTTTACCATTATCTTTGGAAAAAAATAGAGTATGAAACGTTTTTTAATTGTCCTGGTATTATTTCTATTTCATAATACTTGGAGCCAGGTTTTAATTATTAATGAGCTCGATCCGGATTCTCCGAGTACAGATACGGCAGAGTTTATAGAGTTAAAGTCGCAGACACCAAATTTTTCAACTGATGGCTATATTTTGGTGTTCTTCAATGGGTCTTCCAGTGGTGCTGATTCAAGTTATATGGTAATTGATTTAGATGGTTACCAAACAGATAATAATGGGTTGCTTGTTATTGGTAGTGAAGGTGTTTATCCGTTTCCTCAATTATTAATATCAGAAAATGTTATTCAAAATGGTGCGGATGCTGTTGGTATTTATCAAGCTTCTGTAAGTGATTTTCCAGAGGGTACTTTGGCAACACAAACCAATCTTATAGATGCCATGGTTTACGGTACTAATGACGCAGATGATACTGTTTTGATGGGGCTATTAGGAGAAACAGTTCAATACAACGATAACGGTACCAATTCTACGCAGAGATCTATTCAACGCTATGTAGATGGTATGGGAGTAGAATCTTATTCTTCAGCGACACCAACACCAAGACGTGAAAACGACGGTTCAGGTACTGCGATAAATCCTATTCAGATTTCTGTTGCAGCAACGCAATACGATGAGGGAACTTCTTTTGATATCATATTTACTTCTGAAACTAATGTGACGTCAGATTTAAACTTTACGATTACCCTTAATAACTATGGGTTTAATACATCTGACTTTACAGGTAATACAAGTCTTACGATTTTAAGTGGAACAAATTCCACCAGTACTACTATTAACTTGACCGATGATTCTGATGATGAAGGTGATGAGGTGTTAAGAATTCAGTTTTCAGATTTGGATGAGCCTATTGTTCCAGGAAATAATTTCGTAGAGGTTAGAGTAGTGGATAACGATTTTACGGTTGCGGCTTGGGGAATACCAACAAATCCTACTACAGGAATTGTGCAAAGTACACAGCCAGACGGCTACTATGATAGCTTAGATGGTTTGTCTGACATGGCTTTGAGACAAGCGTTACAAGATATTATTGCTGACCCAAATGTGGTAAGAGCACAAACCTATGCAGATGTTATTGACATTTTAATGGAAGCGGATCAAAATCCTGCAAATAGTAATCAGGTGTGGTTGCTTTATACCGAACAAGGTAGAGCTAAATTAGATATACAAACAGGAAGTAGTAACGCAGGTAAATGGAATAGAGAGCATACTTTTCCACGTTCAAGAGGTGGTTTTGATGATATAGAAGAAGATGAAATTGCGGATGGAGCTGATGTGTTTTGGACAACAGAGGCAGACTCTTTGCGCCACGGAAATTCAGATGCTCATGCTCTACGTGCTGTAGATGCTGTAGAAAATAGTACACGTGGGAATCAGCATTATGGAGAATATATTGGTCCTGCTGGAACATTAGGGAGCTTTAGAGGTGACGTAGCACGTAGTGTGTTGTATATGGAAATACGTTATAATGGGCTTGAAGTGGTAAATGGCTTTCCGACTGCGACAGGACAATTAGGTGATTTGGCAACATTATTAGATTGGCATAGAAACGATCCTCCAGATGATTTTGAAATGAATAGAAACAACGTGGTGTACACATGGCAGTTTAACAGAAACCCGTTTATAGATCAACCTGATTTAGTAGAATATATTTGGGGAAATAATGTTGGAGATGTTTGGGATCAACCACTTAATATCGATGAAACTGAATTACAAGGTGTTTCGATATATCCAAACCCAACCTCCGGAAGATTGTACATAAACACAACGAATGCAGTGAATGTTGATGTGTATTCTGTGGAAGGTAAACGATTAAGACAATATAGCATTGTAGATAGCTATGTAGATATAGATTTAGCTTCTGGTTTGTACTTGGTAAAACTAACTAACAGTGAAGGCACTTTAACCAAAAAGATAATTATAGAATAATATAGGTGTTTTAGTCAAATGATAATATCTATTAAGGTAGAGCAGACTTAATAACTTTTAGAATATATATGTTCAAGATAGTAATATTAATAATAGTAGTCATAATAGGGTATTTAATATTTAGATTACCCCACTTTTTTCCTGATACATTTACGCATGATAATCCATATGAAGATGATGGTGAAGACTACGGAGGATTTTTTGATTAAAGACAAAATAAAAAAGCCAAACCCAATAGTGATGTTTGGCTTTTTCCGTTTTGATTGATTGATGAAATTTTAGTTTAGTTCTTTTTTGTTTTTATAACAATTACACCATTTTTCCCTTTGTCTCCATATTTTTCTGTGGCAGATTTATCTTTAAGAACTGTTAATGATTCAATTTGTTTAGGATTTAAATCCCTAATTTTTTCTTTTGTTACCTCTTTGCCATCAATAATAAATAAAGGGTTTTTGTCATCATCATCTGAAAAGAAAAGATTGTTCTTGTCGTCATTAATTTCAATGATGTAGCTTTCGTCTTTATTGTCGGTTTTTGTAACCCAAACATTCTTGTTGTTTTTTTCTTCTACAATAACTTTAACATCATCATTAGAATCTGTTTTAATTTTTTTGCCATTTACTATAATGATTTCATCTTCAGAATTACCATCATCTTCTATAATGACTTCAACGTTTTTGTCACTTTCAGAAATAACTTCAAAAGTCTTAGACTTTTTTATGGTTTTGCCATTACTACCTTCATCAATTACCATATATAAGGTATCACCACTTTTGGTGTTCGTTTTTTCTTTAGATATAACAAACACATTATTGCCTTTACCTGTTTTATGAATTTTGTGTTTGCCACCATTTTCTGTTTCGATAATATAGGAATGGGTTTTGTGCTTTGTTTTCCCATTGCCAATAGATATATTATTTGTTTCTTGATCAAAAACAATCTTTACTGGTTTAATAGCTTCGTCATCTGAGCTAATTTGATAATTGGTGCTAGAGTTTTTAGACTTTGCTTCAATTTTAATAGCTCTTATTTCTCCATTCTTAGTACGTTTTACACCTTTGAATTTTATTGTAATACCCTCACTTTTAAGCTTTTCTTTTATTTTATCTAATTCAGAATCCGTAGTATTTTTGGTAATGATAAATTCAATGATTTTTTTTGAAGCCTTAGTTTTTTTAGAATCGTTTTCTTCTGTTTTATGAATCTTTTCAGAGTTAAGTTTCTCATTTTGCATACCAAGAGATTTCATTTTAGAGATGGCTCTTTTTTGAAGTGCCCTATAATCAGATTCGTTTTGTTTCTTATCAATATCAAAATGAAAAGTAGCGCCATGAGGACGGCCTACATAGCCAGCATAGTCATCAAAAAATTCTTTGTAAATAATAAATTCTTCAATTGGAGTTTCTGCATTTCCACCTCCATAACTGTGGTTATAGAATTTTACAAAAACATCTATTAGTTCATTGTTAGAATTTCGCTTTATTTGGCTAAACTCCAGCGATCCACCTTTGTCTTCAATAGCTTTAGACATGGTTTTTAACTCTAAGTCTGTGGTGTTTCTAGTCACTAAAAATTCAATAGTTTCTTTAGAATTGTCGATAGTAGCAGTGTTATCTACATAGACTTTTTCGGTATTCGTGCTCATTAATAAACCTGCTAAAAGCGGTAAAACCAATAAGTACCTCCATTGTTTTTTGTGATTTGATTTCGATTTGTGTAACATAATGATTCGTTTTTTGATTTGTGAATTGTAAAAATTATTTGATAATGAAATGTTAGCATTTTTAACACTAGTTTTTAGTAATAAATGCTGATATGCTTTTTCGTTCTGAGAAGTAGCTTGAGTTTCGTTATCTGCGATATATTCAAGGTTTTGGCGGATTTCCTTTTTATAAAGCCATATCAGTGGATTAAACCAAAAGATAACACAAGCCAATTGGGAAAAAATAATGTCTAAAGAATGCATCTGGTTGACATGAACTTTCTCATGCATCAGTATAAGTTCCAATTCATCTTTGGTGTAGTTTTTAGGATTGAAGACAATCCACTTAAAGAATGAAAAGGGTGAAATTTTGTGATTTACGATAACATATGTATATGTGCCTTCTTTGTTTTTTGGGTTTTTTAATAGTAGCCAAATTAAAGATCCAAACTGAAATATAAATTGAAGAAATAAAACACTTAATCCTACAATGTAAATTATCGGTAATAATGAGGTCCATTGGAATGTGCTTTCAGTGCTAGCATCAGTAGTAGTATTTGATGCTATGTCGTTAACCTGAAAAACAATATCTGGCGAAACAATAGTGTCTACTGAAACATAAACCGGAATTATTACAAGCGGAAATACTAATGCTAAAATTAGACCGATAATTAAAAACCAGCGGTTATGATTAAAAAACGTTTCTCGTTTTAATAGCAACTGAAAACATATATAGAATATGCAAATTACAGCCGATGCTTTTAATAGATATTCCATGATTACTTTTTCTTTTCTATAATTTCAATAATCTCTTTCAGCTCTTCAACACTAATTTTTTCCTCTTTCGCAAAAAAGGATACGACGTTTTTATAAGAGCTGTTGAAATAGTTTTCAATAGCAGTATTCATAAAACGTTTTTTATAATCTTCTTTAGATACTATAGGGTAATACTGGTGTGTTTTTCCGTAGGCATTATAACTTACATATCCTTTTTCTTCCAGGTTTCTAATTATGGTAGATAAAGTGTTATAGTGTGGTTTGTCAGTTTCTATTTCTGCCAATACATCTTTTACAAAGGCTTTGTCTAGCTTCCATAAAATGTGCATTATTTCTTCTTCTTTGTTAGTGAGTTTTTGCATTTCAGAAGTTTTATTTTTTATTGATGAAGTCAAATATAACTATTTTTATAGTTGACCAACTATAAAAATAGTTATTTAACGAAAAATTTAGTTTTGGTTAGCTTTCAAAATGAAGTCTTATCTTCGCAATCAATTAAAAAAAAGGATTTAATAATTGGTTTGTAGATGAGTGTATTTTATGTAGTGACTGGGTTGGCATTATTGGTTATTGGTGGTGATTTTTTGGTAAGAGCATCAGTAGGATTATCCTTTAAATTAAAGATATCTAAGTTGGTAATCGGGATGACTGTGGTGTCTTTCGCGACTTCTGCGCCAGAACTTTTGGTAAGCTTACAAGCTGCTTTAGACGGTGTTACAGATATTGCACTTGGTAATGTAATAGGCTCTAATATTGCTAATATAGGTTTAGTTTTGGGTATTACAGCAATTATCTCTCCTTTAGCTGTAGATCGCGATTTCTACAGGCTCAATTGGCCAATGATGATGTTGGTGTCGTTTGCATTGTATTATTTTTTGAAGAATGATGAATTGCTTTCGGCTTTAGACGGTGGAATTCTTTTCGCTGCTTTAATAGTGTTTTTGGTAATACTCATTAGAAATTCTAGAAAATCTATTAAGGCTAATTTAGATGAGGTGGATGATGCGTTGGCAGAGGTCTCTAACTTTAAGATTGTAGCTTGGTTGCTTATTGGTGCTGCAGGATTGTATTTTGGCTCAGAGTGGTTGGTTAAGGGAGCAAAACAGTTAGCTTCAGCGGTTGGTGTTAGCGATTATGCTATTTCAGTAACAGTAATTGCGATAGGTACAAGTGTGCCAGAATTGGCAGCTTCTGTAATTGCAGCTTTAAAAAGAGAAAAAGCCATTTCTTTAGGGAATTTAATAGGTTCAAACATATTTAATATTGCTTCGGTTTTAGGGTTAACAGCCATTATAAAACCAATTGCAGTAAACCCAAAAACACCAGAGATTCTGTCTACGAATATATTTTGGATGATTGGCTTTGCGGCTATTTTAGTACCTTTAATTCTTGTTCCAAAACGTTTTGAAATAGATCGTTTAAAAGGGATGTTGTTGTTTGGTGCTTACATGATATTTATCTTTTTGGCACTTAAGTAGTGCGTATAAAAAAAGCTCATAACTTAATATGAGCTTTCTTTTTATTACAGTTGTGCTAACTATACATCAGCACTTTTTACAGTTTTTACAATTCTACCTGCAACTTTATAAGGGTCTGCGTTAGAAGCCGGACGACGATCTTCTAACCATCCTTTCCAACCTTTTTCAACAGTAATAATTGGAATACGAATTGAAGCTCCTCTATCAGAAACACCATAACTGAATTCGTCAATAGCTTGTGTTTCATGCTCGCCAGTTAAACGTTGATCGTTAAACTCACCATATACTTCAATATGCTCTTTAACAACAGGTCTAAATGCCTCACAGATTTTCTCATAAGTTGCCTTATCACCACAAGTTCTTAATGTGGTGTTAGAGAAGTTAGCGTGCATACCTGAACCATTCCAATCCATATCTTTACCTAATGGCTTAGGGTGGTATTCAATATAATAACCATATTTTTCAGTTAATCTGTCTAATAAATAACGCGCTACCCAAATTTCGTCACCAGCCTTTTTTGCACCTTTAGCAAACAATTGAAATTCCCATTGACCAGAAGCAACTTCTTGGTTTATACCTTCAAAGTTTAATCCAGCAGCTATACAAAGGTCAGCATGTTCTTCAACTAAATCTCTACCGTGAGTATTTCTTCCTCCAACTGAACAGTAATACAAACCTTGTGGAGCAGGATATCCACCAACAGGGAAACCTAAAGGTAGTTGAGTTTTCTTATCCATAATAAAATACTCTTGCTCAAAACCAAACCAGAAATCATTATCATCATCATCAATAGTAGCTCTTCCGTTAGATACATGAGGAGTTCCGTCGGCATTCAATACTTCTGTCATTACTAAGTATCCATTTTTTCTTGTAGGATCTGGATAAATAGCTACTGGCTTTAATAAACAATCTGAAGCACCACCTTCGGCTTGTCTGGTAGAACTACCATCAAAAGACCAAATAGGACAGTCTTCTAATTTTCCGCTAAAATCGTCTTCAACTTTAGTTTTACTTCTCATGTTTTGAGTAGGCTTATAACCATCTAGCCATATGTACTCTAATTTAGATTTACTCATCAGTTTAAGATTTATAATTTGACGGTGCAAATATTGCTATTTTTTTCAATGCTATCAAAAAAAATAGGGTGTTTTAGGTAAAATGTTATTAATAGTTGTTAATAAGCCCTAATTTTTAAGGGGTATATGTATGTCATTTTGATAATTTCGTATTTTTGAGCCAAAATTTTATTAATATGTCAACATTGAGATTTTTTGCTGTAAAAGAATCATTAAAAAGAAAACCTTTAAACATTGAAGAGCCGAAAAGACGTTCAGAAGTATTTGGTGCTAATGTTTTTAATGAAGTGGCTATGCGTCAATATTTGACCAAAGAGGCTTTATCTAGTATTATGGAAGCGGTAACTAAAGGTACTAAAATAGATAGAGTTTTGGCAGACCATATTTCTACAGGGATGAAGGAATGGGCAATTTCTAAAGGTGCAACACACTATACCCATTGGTTTCAGCCATTAACCGGAGCGACAGCAGAGAAACATGACGCTTTCTTTGAAACAATAGGAGATGGAATTGCTATCGAAAAATTTGGTGGCAGTCAGTTGGTGCAACAAGAGCCAGATGCGTCTAGTTTTCCTAACGGAGGTATTAGAAATACATTTGAGGCAAGAGGCTATACAGCTTGGGATCCAACGTCTCCAGCCTTTGTTTATGGTACTACTTTATGTATTCCTACAGTTTTTGTATCCTACACAGGTGAAGCGTTAGACTATAAAACCCCATTATTAAGAGCATTGTATGCTGTAGATAAAGCGGCAGTTGCTGTTTGTAAATATTTTGATAAAAACGTAAAAAAGGTAAGTGCTTCTTTAGGTTGGGAGCAAGAGTATTTTTTAATAGATAATGCACTGGCAACATCAAGACCAGATATTGTACTTACGGGAAGAACATTATTAGGACATTCTCCTGCTAAAGGACAGCAGTTAGATGATCATTACTTTGGTACCATTCCATCTAGAGCTATGGCTTATATGCGAGATTTAGAGAATGAATGTATGTTACTAGGTATTCCTGTTAAAACAAGACATAATGAAGTAGCCCCAAACCAATTTGAACTGGCCCCAATTTTTGAAGAGGCTAATCTTGCTGTGGACCATAATTCATTATTAATGGATGTAATGCAAAAGGTGGCCAAGCGTCATAATTTTATTGTTTTAATGCATGAAAAACCTTTTGCAGGAGTCAACGGCTCAGGTAAGCACAATAACTGGAGTTTAAGTACAGATGCAGGAATAAACCTTTTATCTCCTGGTAAAACTCCTATGAGTAATTTACAATTCCTAACCTTTTTTATTAATACTATAAAAGCAGTACAAACGCATGAAGAATTATTAAGAGCTGCTATTGCATCTGCTAGTAATGACCATCGATTAGGAGCTAATGAAGCTCCTCCTGCAATCATTTCTGTATTTATTGGTGCGCAGTTAACTAAAGTTTTAGAGGAACTTGAAACCGTAACAAAAGGAAAGTTGTCACCTCAAGAGAAAACAGATTTAAAACTGAATGTTGTTGGTAAAATCCCAGAGATATTATTAGACAATACAGATAGAAATAGAACCTCTCCTTTTGCCTTTACAGGTAATAAATTTGAGTTTAGAGCTGTTGGGTCAAAAGCTAATTGCGCAAACCCTATGACGGTTTTAAATACCATTGTAGCCAAACAATTAATGGACTTTAAAGAAGAGGTTGATCTTCTAATCGATAAAAAATCCATGAAAAAAGATGATGCTATTTTTAATGTCTTAAGAGAATATATAAAGACGTCAAAGTCTATTCTTTTTGAAGGAAATGGTTATAGTGAAGCGTGGGAAAAGGAAGCTAAAAAACGAGGCTTAAGTAATAATAAGACAACACCTGAAGCGCTTAAAGTTAAAGTTTCAAAATCGGCAATAGAGTTGTTTGAGAACCTTGGTGTTATGAATGAGGTTGAGTCAAAAGCACGCTATGAAATTGAAATGGAAGAGTACATTCTTCATGTTCAAATAGAGAGTAGGGTAATTGGGGATATAGCTCGTAATCATGTTGTTCCTACGGCTGTTAGGTATCAGAACATCCTTATTGAAAATGTAAAAGGACTCAAGGCTATCTATGGTGATGGGTTTAAAGATTTTGCTAAAGAGCAGTTAAATATTATTGAGCAGATTTCAAAGCATATTGAAGCCATAAATTCATTAGTGACTATGATGATTGATGAACGTAAAAGTGTAAATTCTCAAAGTAGTATTGAAAATAAGGCTAAAGGTTATTGTAATAAAGTAAAACCAATCTTTGACGATATTAGATACCACTGTGATAAGTTAGAGTTAATGATAGATGATGAGCTATGGCCACTCACAAAATATAGAGAGTTGTTATTCACAAAATAAAAGTTACAATTTATTTAGTACGTATGTATACGTATAAAAATTAGTACAAAAATTATATTTTATGTCGTTTGTCGATAACAAATGTCGCATTGTCGAAAACCCTGTGTTTTGTTATAAAAAAACTAGTTTTCACCGTTTTTACAACACGTTTATTTAGTATGTTTGTAATGCTATTAATCAATATTTGTAAAAATGAAGAAGTTACTATTAAGTGTAGCTATTCTAGTGGGTGCGACCTTAATTCTTTCTCAAGACAACTCTGAGGATATCAAAGATGTTGTAAATGATGAGGTTGTTAACGTACAATCTACGCTACTGACAGAATCTTAAAAATTAATACAATAACGAGGCTTTAGGCCGTTAAAATCTATAAGGGATAAAATCATAACTATGGTTTTATCCTTTTTTATTACACTTGGTCTTTTATTTTTTGACTGTATGAGAAATATTTTTCTATATTGTGCAGCCTCAGATACTTATGTGACTTAAGTTTATTTACTAATTAAACCTTTATGATTATTTCAAATAAAAATCAAATCCTAACATTAATTTTTATTTTTCTAAATCTATATTTTGTAACTGCTCAAGAAGCGGTTGCTCAAGAAGCGAAAACAGAAATAAGTAACAAAAAACTTTATAAAGAATTAGATTTTTTAGAATTAAGAGGAACACATGTTGTAGATGCTGGTTTTGGTACTGCAATGATTCTGGGCGATTATCCAGATTCAGAACTTGATGTTTTTTTTAGGTTAGGTTACAAATACCATATTATAAGTAATCTGAATGTTAACTTATCATTTAATAAATACAATATAGCCCTTAATGACACAGTTAATGAGGGTTTTATGTCTTTTGATCTTAATCTTGAATATTTGGTGACTCCGTATAGTGAATTTTCTCCGTTTATTTTTGGTGGATACGGCTATAATGCTTCAAGCTCTTTTGAAGAAACCCATACCAAAGTTCAATTTGGCTTAGGATTAGAATATTTGATAATGGATGGGTTAGGAGTAAAGTTATTTGGTGATTATAATTTTGTGCTTTCTAATGAGCAGGAAGGTTTAATTATGCCAGATAGTGACGAATCTTTTCTTAGAATAGGTTTAGGTGTAAACTTATATTTTGGCGGTAAAAAAAGAAGAATGGAAATATTAGAGAATATAGAAACCGTAATAAATTCTAATTTAATCAAATAATTAATTTCTATTCTTACTTTTGCAGTACTAAGAATCATTAACAGTATCAATGAGTAGTTCTGTCAGTAAAAGATATGCCCAAAGAGGTGTTTCTGCCTCAAAAGAAGATGTACACAATGCTATAAAAAATATAGATAAAGGGCTTTTTCCTAAGGCTTTTTGTAAAATAGTACCAGATTATCTAACAAATAATGAAGATTACTGTTTAATAATGCATGCAGATGGAGCTGGTACAAAATCTTCATTAGCATACATGTATTGGAAAGAAACAGGGGACATATCCGTTTGGAAGGGTATCGCACAAGATGCATTGATAATGAATATTGATGATTTACTATGTGTAGGTGCAACAGATAATATTATGTTGTCCTCTACAATCGGAAGAAACAAAAACCTTATTCCAGGAGAAGTCATTTCAGCCATAATTAATGGTACAGAAGAGCTAATAGAAGATTTAAAAAGCTTTGGAGTTACAATTCATTCTACTGGTGGAGAAACAGCTGATGTAGGTGACTTGGTAAGAACAATAATAGTAGACTCTACCGTTACAGCTCGTATGAAACGCTCAGACGTTATAGATAATGCTAATATTTCTGAAGGTGATGTTATTATAGGGTTAGAATCTTTTGGCCAGGCCACTTACGAAAATGAGTATAACGGAGGAATGGGAAGCAACGGATTAACATCCGCAAGACATGATGTCTTTTCAAAATATTTAGCTAAAAAATATCCTGAAAGTTTTGATGCTTCAGTCCCAGAAAATTTGGTGTATTCTGGTAATACCAAGTTAACTGATACTGTTGAAGCCTCTCCGATAGATGCTGGTAAGTTAGTGCTGTCTCCAACCAGAACTTATGCCCCAATTATTAAGAGTATTCTTAATAAATACAAAAGTGATACAGTTCACGGCATGGTACATTGTAGCGGTGGTGCACAAACCAAAATCCTTCACTTTGTAGATAGCCTTCATATTGTAAAGGATAATATGTTTAAAATTCCACCGTTATTCAAACTCATACAAGAGCAATCTAGTACAGATTGGAAAGAAATGTATCAGGTTTTTAATTGTGGTCATCGAATGGAATTGTATGTAAAGCCAGAGATTGCCGAAGATATTATTACAATTTCCAAATCATTTAATGTAAATGCTCAAATTATTGGTAGGGTAGAAGCATCCAAATCGAAAAAGTTAACTATAGAAAGTGAATACGGAACCTTTACTTATTAAATTATTGTAAGATGCAGAATATTAAAAAGTATGTTTTAGGTTTTACGTTTTTGTTTAGTTTGTGTATTTCAGCACAACCAGATTCTTTGTTTTTAATAAAGCCAAAGTCAAAGTTAAATTTAGGTTGGAATACTGAGAATGAAGTAGGTTTTTTTCTTAATCAAGTTTCATTTAGCAATTGGAATGCTGGTGGAACCAATTCTATTTCTGCAATACTTAGCGGTAAAGCTTCAGCTAAATTTAAAGAAGAAACTTATTTTTGGAACTCTTCTCTCAATCTGCGTTATGGTTTAAATAAACAAGAAAAACAATCTATCTTTAAAACAGAAGATGTTATTGAGGTGATTTCTAATTTTGGATTAGAAAAAAGCCCAGAAAGTAATTGGTTTTACTCTGCAAGATTTAGTTTTAACACGCAATTTTCTAATGGGTTTAGTAGCCCAGGAGATGAAGATCCTATTTCACGGTTTATGGCGCCAGGATATGTGTTTTTAGGCGCAGGTATGGAGTATGGTAGGCATATAGAACGGTTTTCATTGTATGCGTCTCCACTTACGTTAAAAACAACATTTGTTTTAGATGAGACACTTGCCAATCAAGGTGCTTTTGGTGTTGAGCCCGCAATTTATGATATGGAAGGTAACATAGTACGAGAAGGGGAAACAACACGTCAGGAATTTGGTGTTTTATTTACAGGTCAATTTGAAGATGAGGTTTTTGAAAATGTAAAGTTTAATTCGCGCTTAAGGCTCTACACAGACTATTTGATAAATTTTGGTAATGTAGATTTAGATTGGGAAGTAAATGTAGATATGAAGGTTAATAAATTTGTAAAAGCTACCTTGGGCTCTCACTTAAGATACGATCATGATATTAAAGCAGAGGTTGAGACAAATGAAGTTACTAATGAAGAAATGGTTGTAGAAGGTCCAAGAATTCAATGGAAACAGCTGCTTGGTGTAGGTGTTGTTGTGGATTTAGAGAGTGTAATAGCTGGAAGTTCTGAACCTTAAGTTGTATTAAAGCATTTAATACTATATTTTTACTTTTAGAGTGTAAAAGGTGTTAGTAACCAAGAAGTTAATTCTTGTCCTTATGTCTAAAATGTAAACTACTTTATGGATATTTTTTCGGTAAATAAGAAATCAATTATTGCCTTTATAACATTACTTTGCTTAAATTTTTTAGCTATTTATTTAAGTCAAAACACTTATGGTTTTGCAATTAGAGTTTTAGAGTCAATATTATGTTTTATTTTGTTTTTGAAATTAAATAAAGGAACAAAGGGAACTCTTCTCATTTTAATTTACAGCTTCTTTATAATTCCTGAAATGTTGAGTCTTGGTAACGGTATAGTTGCTTTGTATATGTTAGCTATTGCTAGAATTATTAGGCATGTGCTTATAATTATTTATATTCTAAGCATGATTAATTACAAGAATAAAAATAGGAATTTACTAGTTATTATAAGTTTTGTAGTTCTACTTAACATATATCTAGCCTATATCGTTTTAGATTTAATTAAATCTAAATTGTTCAGTGATTTGCACTACATTTTTATGATTGCAGAAAGTGTTTTAATGCTCATATTAGGTTTTTTAGCTGCACTTTACGGTCAAGGTAAGAATACCGAAAAATCTAAATGTTTTATGATAGCTGTATTTGCTTTCATTTTTGCTGATGTATTTTTTGCAGTAGCATTTTACGCAAATATCCAACCACTTTTTTATTTAGATTCAACTTTGTTTTTGATTGGGTTAATTTATTTATTGAAAAGCACTACTATCTTAGATGATAATTCAGAAAATTTAAACAGTCTGGTAAATTAGGTGTTATTTAATGCATTTTCACTTAAATACCTGTAACTTTCTAATTCCTTTAGGTCTTTTATTTCTTTTGTAGTGGCATTTTTTAGTAAATAGATATGGTCAGCACTATCAATAATGTGTCGGTACATATGGTCAGAAATAATAATTATTTTATATCTTTTCTCTTTTTCAATTAAGGTTTTAATAGATTCAATGTGTATTGGAGCAAGATGTGAAAAAGGTTCATCTAAAATAGTAATGAAGCTCTTGGATTTTAGTACCAAATAGGTTTCTATAACACGACGCTCACCTCCAGAAAGTTTACTTATATCATAAGATTTGTACTTTTTAAATGCGTTAAAAGTTGATGCAAATTTAGCCCAGTTTACACCAAACATGTTAAAAGCAGTTTTGATAGATATACCATCTGGAATAAAGTGATATTGAGGTAGGTATTTTATAAATCCAGTTTTGTAAAGTGGTTTTAGAATAGGTTTGTTATCGATTCTAATTAATTTATACTTGGGTTTTAGGTTACCAAAGATAATATCTAGTAAGCTACTTTTACCGCATCCATTACTGCCTAAAATGGCAGTTACCTTACTTGTTTCTGCCTTAAGGTAAATACCACTTAAGATGCGCTTGTTTTTAAAATTCAATTCTATGTTGTCTACTTCAAGTATCATATTCAGTAATTAAAATAGCTTAAATAAAAAAAGAATGAATACTGTAAATAGGCTATCTAAAACAAACATTGAAACGAAGAGAAGTGGCGTTGAGAATCCTAAATTTTTATAAAAAGTTAATTTGCGATTACTTGATGTTTCGGTAGTAACATACCAAGCAAAAACAGTTAGAAATAATTTTGATATAACTGCAGGAATATAATACGAATCAATAAACCCAAGTAAAAGAGTAATGATAAACGACCAAGCAATATAGCTTTTGTAAAAGTGAAAGAAAATCAAAAGATGTTTCATAAAATTAAGGATGATTTTCTTTATATAAAACCTTTTATCAACGAAAGAAAAACACAAGTAATTAAACTGTCTAACAAAAATATAATACTAAAAAATTTAAGGTTAGACACACCTCTTATTCTATAAAAATTTAAGCGTTGCCTTAATTTTCTATCGCTAATCATTATCCATAGCAGAAAGACCAAGAATAATTTAGTGCAAAGCGCCAAAATCAATTCTGGATTAATTGCCGTAATAGCAATGGTCACTAAAAACGACCATAGAGCAAGCGGCTTGTAGTAGTTTAGTATAGAGGTAAACTGCTTTCGCATAATACTTACAACGCTAAAAGATTAAAAAATATTTTTTAAAATAGTCGCAAAATGCATTTTGGATAAAATCCTCAAAATCAAGTGTAAGTTTCTCAAGACTTAAATCTCAATAATCAAGTAAAAAATTGTACTTTTGACATCCAATTTTTTGAAGAGAGATGTTAGAGAAAATTCAGATTGTAAAACAACGATTCGATGAGGTAAATGACCTCATAATTCAACCAGATATAATTGCAGATCAGAAGCGTTACATTCAACTAAATAAGGAATATAAGGACCTAAAGAAAATAGTTGATAAAGGCGATGTTTATAAAGAATTATTAGATAATATTTCTGAAGCTGAAGAGATCCTTGCAGATGATTCCGATGCTGAGATGGTAGAAATGGCAAAAATGCAATTAGACGAAGCTAAAGAGGATTTGCCTAAAATCGAAGAAGAAATACGTTTTTTATTGATACCAAAAGATCCAGACGATGCCAAGAATGTTGTTGTTGAAGTACGTGCAGGAACAGGTGGAGACGAAGCTAGTATTTTTGCAGGTGACTTATACAGAATGTACTCAAAATACTGTAGTAACAAAGGCTGGAAGGTAGATGTTGTAAGTACAAGTGAAGGAACATCTGGTGGTTTTAAAGAAATTATTTTCGAAGTTTCAGGAGAAGATGTTTATGGAACGTTGAAGTTTGAAGCAGGTGTGCATCGTGTACAGCGTGTACCACAAACAGAGACACAAGGTCGTGTGCATACCAGTGCAGCAACTGTAGTTGTAATGCCAGAAGCAGAAGAGTTTGATTACGAACTAGACATGACAGAGGTTCGTATAGAGCGTACAACATCAACTGGTCCTGGAGGTCAGTCGGTAAATACAACCTATTCTGCAATTAAACTGCACCATGAGCCAACAGGTATGATTGTGAGTTGT
Organism: Winogradskyella sp.; assembly: GCA_030149115.1. Lineage (GTDB taxonomy): Bacteria > Bacteroidota > Bacteroidia > Flavobacteriales > Flavobacteriaceae > Winogradskyella. Next base: position 15,928 of record JASBSE010000292.1, read on the forward strand.
CAAGATCAGAAATCATCGCACAAAAACTTAGAAAAAGCCTTAAAAGTTTTACGTTCGCGATTATATGAAGAAGAGTTAAGAAAGCGTCAGGCAGAAGCTTCAGAAAAGCGTAAAAGTATGGTAAGCTCTGGAGATAGAAGTGCTAAGATTAGAACATACAACTATCCTCAAGGTCGTGTAACCGATCATAGAATAGGGTTAACCTTATATGATTTATCAAACATCATAGACGGAGATATTCAAAAAATAATAGACGAATTAATGCTTGCAGAAAACACTGAGTTGTTAAAAGCCAGCGACGAAACAATATAAATTTTTAGGCCTCTTTTTTGAGGCTTTTTTTATAACATGACAACACAACAACTAATCAATCAAATCAAGAAAAAACAATCCTTTCTTTGCATAGGATTAGATGTAGATTTAAATAAAATTCCTCAACACCTTTTAGAGGAAGAGGACCCAATATTTGCTTTTAATAAAGCTATAATCGATGCAACACATCAACTTTGTGTGGCCTATAAGCCTAACACAGCATTTTATGAAGCCTATGGTATTAAAGGCTGGCAGGCTTTAGAGAAAACCATAAATTATCTTAACGACAAGCATCCTGAAATTTACACCATTGCAGATGCAAAACGTGGAGATATTGGTAACACAAGTACCATGTATGCAAAAGCTTTTTTTGAAGATTTAGGTTTCGATAGTGTAACCGTAGCACCATATATGGGCAAAGATTCGGTAGAACCTTTTTTAGCTTTTGAGGATAAGCACACCATTTTATTGGCTTTAACGTCTAATCAAGGAGCTTTTGATTTTCAAACTAAAACTGTAGATGGAGTAGAACTTTATAAGCAGGTTTTGAAAACTTCAAAAACTTGGGAAAATGCTCAAAATTTAATGTATGTAGTCGGTGCTACAAAGGCAGAATATTTAGCAGATATACGACAAATAATTCCAGATAGTTTTTTACTAGTGCCAGGTGTTGGAGCACAAGGTGGTAACCTTCAAGATGTTTGTAAATACGGAATGACTGATAATGTAGGCTTGCTTATTAATTCTTCTAGAGGAATAATTTATGCATCTCAAAATGATGATTTTGCGCAGGCTGCGGCAGCAAAAGCTAAAGAATTGCAATTGCAGATGAGTGAAATTCTAAATGCTTAAAATTTAGAAATCTAAACTCGTTTCGGCATCTTCAGATGAAATACTTAGATCAGTTAAATAGAAGTGTTGAGCTAGAGCATACACCCAAACGAATTGTATCTCTGGTGCCTTCACAAACAGAATTATTAGTTGATTTAGGATTGGAAAATCAATTGGTTGGTGTCACAAAATTTTGCGTTCACCCAAATCATCTCAGAGAGCATAAAACTGTTGTTGGAGGTACGAAGCAAGTTAATATTGAAAAAATAAAGGGACTTAAACCAGACATTATACTTTGTAATAAAGAAGAAAATACAAAGGAAATAATAGAGGATTTAGAAGATGTAGCTCTGATACATATTAGTGATGTAGATACTGTTGAAGATTGTTTAGAGCTTATAAAAATGTATGGTAGTATTTTCAATAGCTCTAAAAATGCTTCAGACTTAATTGTAGCTATTACAACCGAAAGACAAAAATTTCAATCTGTATTACAATCTACAAGGAAGAAAAAAGTTGTCTGTTTTATATGGAAGAATCCTTGGATGGTTGCAGCTTCAAATACATTTATAAATACAATGATTACCGAAGCTAGTTTTAGTAATGTTTTTGAAAACGAAGCGCGTTATCCTGAAATAGATTTAGAACATCCAAAATTAAAAGAAGCAGATTTAATATTCCTTTCAAGTGAGCCATATCCTTTTAAAACTAAGGATATAGACGCTTTTAGAGAGAAGTTTCCATTAAAAGATATAAGTATAGTTGATGGTGAGATGTTCTCTTGGTACGGAAGCAGGTTGTTAAAGTCTTATGAGTATTTTCAAACGTCTTTTTATTAAATAAAAAAAGTCGGCACCTAACTAAAATACCGACTTTAATCTAACTAACTTGTTCTAATCTCTTTTAAGACTTAATCTCTTTTGCGGTACAAAGATGTTGACTTTCTATGGTTTAAATGTTATGTTAATATTAGCATATAATTA
>JASBSE010000298.1 GCA_030149115.1 Winogradskyella sp.
TTCATATCAGTATTAACAGCTTCAGCCACCTTATTATCGGTAGCTAAACTAAGTACTGCTTTTGCATAACGTATTGCTGCTCTAGACTCTGCCATCTATAATTAGTTTAAAGTGGTTTCACCTAACATATCTTCAACAAGCTTTAGTTGCTTGTCTTTGTTAGATAACTCTTCGCGTACAACTTTTTCTGCAATCTCGATAGATAAACCTGCTACGTGGCTTTTTAATTCTGCCATTGCTGATTTTTTCTCAGTTTCAATAGCAGCTTGTGCTTGCTCTATCATCTTGCCAGCTTTTTCTTGCGCCTCGTTAGTAGCATCAGAAATGATTTTATCTTTCATCTCTCTAGCTTCTTTTAAAAGTGCTTCTCTTTCAATACGCGCTTCTTTTAATAAACGCTCGTTATCTGCGTTTAGATTTTCCATTTCTTTTTTAGCATTCTCAGCTGCATCTAATGCACTTTTAATACCTTCTTCTCTATCATTTAAAGAGTTAAGAATTGGCTTCCACGCAAACTTCACAAATAAAAATACCAGTAAACCAAACAAAACCGTTTGTTTCACAAATAAATCAAGCGAAAAATTTTCTAATAATTGTTCCATTTAAAAAATGTTATTTTTACTTTTTGTCTAATTTTAAACACATCCTGCAACCAACCGTTGCAGGAATCGTGTTTTTTTTAGTTTTTCTTCGATTCTTATTTTCCTAAGAATAAAGCACCGAATGCTAAACCTTCTAATAATGCAGCGATAATAATCATCGCAGTCTGAATCTTGTTAGTTGCTTCAGGTTGACGCGCAATACCTTCCATTGCACTTCCACCAATTTTACCTAATCCGATACCAGCACCGATTACAATTAAACCTGCACCTACTAAATTTGGAACTGTCATAGCCAAAAATTTAAATTAATTAAACAAACTCTTATATTAATGATGCTCATGCTCTTCAACAGCCATACCTATAAACAATGCCGAGAGCATTGTAAAAATATATGCTTGTAGAAATGCCACTAACACCTCAATTAACGTTATAAAAAATGACAACACTAGTGATAATGCTGTAGAACCCACAGCAGTCATTTCATGTTGTTTTGTAATTCCAATAGCTATTAAGAACATCACTACTATATGCCCAGCAGAAATATTTGCAAACAAACGTACCAACAAAGAAAACGGCTTTATAAGTAGTGTTCCTGCTAACTCAATTATTGCTAAAACTGGTCTTATAAGAACTGGTACACCTGGCATCCATAAAATATGGCCCCAAAAATGCTTATTTCCACTAAAGAGGTAGATTACAAGAGTAAATACAGCCAAAGAAGCCGTTACTGCCAACTGACCTGTTATATTGAATCCTAGAGGTGTTAAACCAGCTAAATTCATTGTCCAAATAAAAAAGAACACAGTAAGTAAATAACCTGTAAACTTACGATATTTGGGACCAATATTAGGTTTTGCTATTTCGTCTCTAACATATACCACTAAAGGTTCTAAAACCCTTCCAAAACCTGTAGGAATTTGTTTTGTTTTGTATTGTTTACCTAATCTAACAAACCAAAACAACAACAAAAGACCAATAACTAAAATACCAAAAACACTTTTAGTAATCGATAAGTCGAAAGGAGTAGACGCATTTTTCGCATGATGATCATCAAAAGAAACTTCAGTTTCCCCCTCATTTAACTCATAAATCTTCCCATGAATCTTAACGAATTTTGAACCACCTTTCTCAACTATAACACTACCATCATCATTATGATGAAATTCCGAAGACATAAAAGCTGTAAGACCATTATTCCCATATAATATAACTGGAAGAGGGAATCCTACATGGTGTGCCTGCTCATCAGAAAAATAAGTAAATAAATGAAAATCATGAGAGTCTTTTAGGTGGTGCTGAATGTAATCAGCTATCTCTTCATTACTATTAACCATGCCACCGTCCTCAGTATGTTCTTTTTGATCATTGTTAGCTTGTAACGTTAGAGAGAACAAAGCTAAAAGGGCAAACAAACAAGTTGTGATAGATTTTTGTGCTACCTTCATTTTTTTCTTTTGAAAAATATTACTCTAGATAAATTCGGCGCAAAAGTACATAATTTATTAACAATTAAACCAATTTTATTGAGATAAATTAGAAAGAAGTTTTGTTTAAGATTTTTGCTACAAAAAACACCTCTATAAATAAGAAGATTGCCATAGGGATAATTAATGCAATTCGCTGAGCATTAGTAAGGTCTATAGCAAAAATAGACTTATAAAAAATGGCCGCAAAAACTGTAATTTTAAAAATTATAGTACCTAAATATATAAAGCCTAATTGCTCTTTAATTTTGTTAATAACGCTTCCCACTTTAAATAAAAAACAGATAACAAAGGAAAAAAGTACGAAGAACAGATACACCTTTTTTAATGAAAAGGGAAGAGAAATATTACTCTCTTCAATGAAATTATTGTGAAGTAAATAAGTTGACACTCCTACAATAGTAAATATAAGAATGTACGTAATTAGATTTTTAACCATTACTCTTTAGAAACTTTTATAACCTGAGCTATGACCATGTACATTGATGCAAAAACAGCTAACAATGTAATGCTTGGTTCAAATTTGTCTGAATTGTACTTAGAATCTAACCACATACCTAGGAGATTACCGGCATAAATGGTGAGCCCCATTTGCAATGCAACACCCGTAAATCTTAAAAATTTATTGTATTTACCCTTGCTGTCTTTGGGTGATTTGTTCTGGTTGTTTAAGTTTTGCTGGTTCATTAGGTAATGCTTTTACAGTGCCTTTCATACTACAAGTTGCATTAAAGGTTGCTCCTGGTTCTACTGCCAATTTACTTGTGTGCACTTCTCCTTCTATATGCGCCGTAGATTTTAATGAAAGCGTACCTGATAAGATTAATTTCCCTGAAAACTTACCTTCAAAATCAGCATTCTCTCCTTGTAATGTCCCTTTAATAAAACCTGATTTTCCAATCACTACCTTACCAGAAGTCTTTACATTACCTTCAACAGTACCATCGATTCTAAATGGTCCTTCACTAGCAATATCACCAACTATCTTGGTGCCTTGTGCTATAATGTTTTGTTGTGTACTTGTTTCCATACTTAATGTGTATTTAGATTTTTTATTGTCTGAGGAAAACATCGTTGATTTGGTTTTAATTTACTCTAGTTTTAGGTATGCGTTTAAGTTTTTATGACGTTGAATAATAGCATAGTTTGGGGATGAAATAGCAAAGTACTCTTTTGTAATCTTAGGTTTTACTGGCCTACCTCTGCTGTCTTTTTCATCTGATTGTAATAATTGAGCAAAACCACTTGCTCCTTGTATACTCGTAAGACCATGAACCACTACAAATGTTGTGTTTTCATCATACACATCTATTGATGTGGTTAAGTCAAAATATTTTATTTTTTTATCAATCTCTTCATCAAGCGTTTTTACAAAAGCATCTATATCTTCTTCCGAGTCTTTTTCAAATTGATATACTACGTTGAAATGAGTAGCCTTATCATCTTCTGTAAATTCTTTTTTTGCCAAAACAGGTATAGCGTTTTGGAGTAACTCTTGGGCTTTTTTCCCCTCGTCTGTATTTGGATAAGTCAATGCGATATAATCTATTCCCTTTTTATACTCCTCAAATCCGTATAGACGTCCTCTGGCAGAGGCTTTTAAAATTTCAAACTTAGGCAAGAAGTCATCTCCTTCTAAGCGCTTTATTTGTTTTTCTGCCTCTTCTATAACCTCAACATATTCCTCATTCTCAAACTTCTTATACAGATTTGTATAGATAAATTCCGGACTGTTTTCATCTTTTGATAATTCGGATTGAGGATTTAGTATTATTTCAGCATAACGTGAATCTGGATAGTTAGAAACAATGTCGTTCTTCATTGCTTCTGCTTTATTGGACAAACCTAACTCTGTATATATTTTATACAAATTGTATTTAGATGGCAATATAAGTCGCTCTTCTGGATTGTTTTGCAATAAATCTTCGAAACGAGATTTAGATAATAATAGCTCTTGAAACTTTTCTCTATATATAATTCCCAACTGATAATAAGCAAAGTTTCTTTCCTTAAAAATACTATCTAAAACTTTTTGGTCTGTAGGTAGTGAAGCGATATAAACCTCAGGATTGTATTGATCTTCTTTTCCTGTTATAGAGTTTACACTTTCTGCTTTACCAGTATTCTTTATTCCTGCTTTTTCGTTAGACAACCTCCAATTATCTTGAAGTTTTCGATCTCCCCAAAGCTTTATAAACTCATTTTTTCCATAAGCAACAGTTGTAGAGTTATAAAAATAGAAGCTACTCCCATTGTCATTCCCCTTTGAAGGAAAGCCACCTGGCATTGCTCTTGGATTTAAATTAGCTTTTGAATTCTTATCTTTTGAAGCATTTACTGCTGCATTTTGTCTAGACTCCTGTCTCTTTATCTCTTCTTCTTTACGCTGTTCTTCTTCTAAGGCTTTTTCTTTTAATTCTTCTGCATACTTAGTATAAATGGCTATTTGCTCTTCTTTTGGCAAACTAACCATATGAAGAATACTGTCATTTACCTGTGCTACTCCTTCATAATAAATAACATCATCTAAGTTTTCGCGCTTACGCTTTAGAATTCTATAAGGTTTGGTGTTTGGGGTCATTGCTGTAAGTGTACTATCGTAGTAAGCTCCTGCTGTTTTGTACACGTTCTTATCAAAATACATGTTACCAATAGTCTCATAATTGAGAGCTCTTAGATATTTATCTGATGTTATTTTTCGCAATGATTTGTTATAGTAAACTTCTGCTAAACTATCTGAAGCCTTATTACGATGAAATTCAGCAATACGATAAAAAATCTTGTCTAAGAAAGGTCTGTTTTCTCGGTTTTCTTCTAGATCTGTTAAGTACTCTAAAAACTCAACTTCATTACCTTTAGCCGCATCAAAATTATAAGACTTTTCGAGGTGAGCATTAATATAAAACGCTCTAGGAATTTGTCTATGCATATCTATAATGGCATCAAATTCCATATTGGCACTGTCCTTTTCCTCAAATTCATTGTAGAGTTGTCCTCTTATAAAATGAAAGCGTGCCTTTTCGCTTTTTACTTTAGTATTTTCAGCTGCAATACCTAATAAAGTAATTGCACTATCTTTAGCTTTTATATTAATATACGCCTGAGCTAAAGTCGCTGTAGCATCAGCTAAATCTTGGTCTTCTAACTCCTCTTCTTCCAGTAAGCGTTTTAATTTTTTTATAGCACCTTCATTATTATCTAAACGCATGTTAGATTTTTCGCGCCAAATCTTTACTTGATTAATCTTATCGCTTGTAGGATACTTATTTAAAATATTATTAAAAGCTGCTAACGCAGGCACAAAACGCTGATCGTAATACCTTGCTTTTCCTAATAACAAATATGCTTCATCTATTTGCGGATTTTTTTCTTTTCCGTTAATATTCATACCGTGCTTTTGAATGGCTTTAATGGCCTTTTCCTCTGCACGTTCAAAATCAGCATTTTTAGATTGACCTGGCAAGAAAATATCTTCAGTTACTTGCATACGCTCTACTGGCAATAACTCCCAGAAGTTTTCAGTGTAAGCATCATTTACAGCAAGCTTTCCTCTGTCTAAAGCAATGTTACCATTATAGAGAATGTTGTACTTTGTACCTAAAGCATGAAAGTTTCTATTGATAAAAGTGTCCTTTTTTCGTGAGCAACTTTGAGCAATAATCACAACCAAAAAAAGATATAATATGTGCTTTATTTTGTATTTCAACGTTGATTCTATTTAATTAATAGATAACTAAATTATAGCACATTTAGTGTGCTAAGTGGTAAAAATAAGCATCTTTTTGAATTTATAATGTTATTACATCGTTTTTCGGGAACAGACAAAGTTCACCTAAACAAAAAAGCCTGTGAATTTTTAAATCTTCACAAGCTTTTTAAAAATGATTGATTGGGTAATTTATTCTTCTTCTTGAGCAGCCATACTGCCAGAAAAATGAGCTTCAAGTTCTTTTAAAGTTGTTGGATTGGTTTCTAAATCTTTTACAACATTACCTTTTTCTAGTACAACAATTCGTTCACAAACATCTGTAACGTGCATTAAATCGTGACTAGATACCAAAATAGTAACACCTTGTTTTTTTGCTAAGTCTTTGAGAATTTGCTTTAAACGTATTTGCGTTGTTGGGTCTAAATTAGCAAATGGTTCATCTAAAATAATAACCTCAGGATTACCAATAATCGCAGCTACAATGCCTGCTTTCTTTTGGTTACCCTTACTTAAATCGCGCAAGTATTTTTTCTTCCCAAGGATTTCTCCGTTAAAGAAATCTTCAAACTGAGACGTTAATGCATCGACATCTGCTCTGTTTTGCCCTCTTAAATCACCTATAAAATAAAAGTATTCTTCTGGTGTTAAATAGCCTATTAAAAAGCTTTCGTCTATAAATGCAGAAGTAAAAGGTTTCCAGTCTTCACTTTTATCTACTACAACATCGTTACTTGTAATGCTTCCTGTCGTTGGCTTTATTAAATCTAGCAGCAAACTAAAGTAGGTGGTTTTTCCTGCTCCGTTATTACCTACTAAACCAAAACTTTGGCCCTTAGGAATATTTAACTCTTCGATATTTAAAACGGTGGTTCCGTTATATGTTTTTGAAAGGTCTTTTGTATGTATCATGGTTGTATTGTGTAATTAGTTATCTTGACTAAAGGCGTCAATCATTTTGTATTTTGAATCTAAGTAACGTTGCGTAATGGATTTCATGAGTTTTTTATGAAATACAATGCCTGCAACACCTAATAAAATGAGTAATGCTATACCGGCTTCAAAACCGACTAACCAGTTCATAAGGGCAAAAATACCCATTGGTAAAATCATTAATGGTAAACCAATAATCCACTGTACTGCTCCTGTACCTTGATAGTTAAATGCTGCTCGTTGATTGAGGTCTATTTTCTTTCTGTTGAAAGATCCACCATATAGCATTATATGAGAATTAACTCCAATATTATATATGGCTGCTGCAAAATGTGCAATTAGGATTTTCCAACCAAAATATACATATGGAATACTCAAAACAAACATAATCACTACACTAAGTATCATTAATACAAATTTAGATCTCAAGTATTGTTCATACTTAATGTTCTGGCTCATTAGCATTTTGTAATAACCGCTATCCCAAGCAGGAATGAATTGTCCAAAGTTTATTAAGAAAATTCCTGTAACGAATATACCGATGAAAGGAAACAACCAAACCATATCTCTATATATTGGTTGCGGATAGAAAAACAAACCATAAACGAGTCCTATGATCATTATAAACACTGATGATTTTGTGCGTTTATTTCTCCAAATTAACTTTAAATCTAACTGCATAAATGGTGCAATATCTCCAAAACGATTGGTCCAAGATAAATCTGCGGCTTTCACTTCTGTAACCTTAGATTTTAATCCACTATCTAAAAATAGTTTTTCTCTTAAAATTTTAAAATTGAAAGCGTAGGTTATCGCTAATAATGCAATTGGAATTAGGATTAAAACTGGATTGTTAGAAATACCCATAAAAGCATTACCTACCAAAGACGTCATTGATACAATATGGAAATACTCTAAACCATATAGAACACCAACGGTTGCCAATAATGGTAAAAATGGTAAATCAGTTTTTGAGGATAGCGCTTCAATAATAAAGTTTAAGAAATTAATAATGAGTACCACAATTATTAATGCAAACATCCAAGGCAGTATCTGAGAAGCTCCGTAACCCTCCTTAATAAGCATTATGCTAAATGGAATTATAGCAAATAATGGTAAAAAGTTAAAAAACGACAACGCAGATTTACCAAGTACAAAATGTACAATGGTAGAGCGTTTTATTGGTAATGTTAGTAATGGTTTTACACTCATTACTGGTAGCTTTTGCAAAAAGAAACGCATCATAAGATCTACCATAAGCCAGTAGAATAAAAGTCCGTTAGCTATTACAAATGGGTCTTGATCTGGATAGGCTTTCTTTAAAATAAAAAGCAAGCCAAAGCCTAAACCTAAAAACATAACAATAAAGTAAAGAGCAAAAAAGACAAGAAGAATATTTAATGCCATACTCTTTTGCCAGTACGACGAACGGAAATACTGTTTCCATTCTAAATTAAGAAAGTGCTTTATCATA
>JASBSE010000355.1 GCA_030149115.1 Winogradskyella sp.
CTGATTTCTGTACGTTTACCATCTATGGTAATACGAAGATAAATAGGGCATTTGCCCTGTGCATCTACTTTACTTTTCTTCAAGTAGAATAATAATCCAAATGTTTTGTTCATTCTGGTGACCTTTAAAATTATACATTAATTTATGAAATAATCAGGTCTTTAATTTGATTTAAACAACTGATTTATAAACAGTTATTAACAAATAGGTGACCTAAAAATGGTTTTAAAAAGGTCACCTAAAAGGTCACCAACAGAATGGTTTTTAATACACTTTTTGCTGTTTTGTAGAAACTAAAAAGTCCCATAAACATAGTGTTTACAGGACTTTGCTCGATTTTGAATAAATCTTAGCGGAGAAAGAGGGATTCGAACCCCCGGAGGTGTGACCCTCGCTGGTTTTCAAGACCAGTGCATTCGACCACTCTGCCATTTCTCCAAATGCGGATGCAAATATAAAACCCTTTTTGATCTAGCCAAAGATTTTTATGTAGTTTTTTTAAAAATGTTTTTTTGAGTGATTTTTAAATAAAATTAGCAACATTAAATAATGCATTGTATTTTCGGCACAATATATGCTATATACGTCGTTATTATAACAAATCAATCTCTATGAAAAAATATTTTTTTGTCCTTACAGTTTTATTTGGATTGTATATAACAGCGCAAAACAATACAATTGCTTTTGGGGAAAAACTAGTGTTTTCGGCATCATATAACATGTCTGGTATATTAACAGATATTGCTCAAGTAAAAATGGAAACTAGTGAAGTAAAAACTTCCAAGAGTACTTTGATGCGTCTAAAGTGTACTGCAGCTACATATAAAAAATGGGATAATTTTTTTAAAATTAGAGATTTGTATGAAAGCTATGTAAACCCTAAAACTCTTACTCCTTATCTATACAAAAGAGATATTAGCGAAGGGGGTTATTATAAATTTATGCAGTATAAGTATAACCATAAAGCTAATTTGGTAAAAAGCCTAAAACGTAAAAAAAGAAAAGATGGTACCACTTGGGATGAAAACAAGAATGTAAAAATTAATGCTTCTACAAAAGATATAGTCAGCACACTGTATCATATAAGAAATCTAGATATTCACAAAGCTAGCCCAGGAGATCAACAAGACTTTACCGTATTGTTTGACAATAAAGAAACTACCATTACTTTAAAATATCTTAGCAAAGAAACCATTTCAACAAATCTAGGTTCTAAAGAATGTTACAAATTAGCATTATCAGTAAAAGGGAGTGATGTCCTAAAAGGAAATAATTCTAATCTACTATGGTTAACAGCCGATGAAAATAAAATTCCTGTATATGCAAAATTTAAAATAGCTGTTGGTAATGGGGAATTAAAAATACAAACTGCAACTGGCTTAAAACATTAAAAAGTTATGGGAAAAAAACTTATTATAATTTTCGGATTTATAGCTGCAATATTATCAGTTATTTTAGCCGTTACACCATTCTCAAACCTTGCTATTATACCTATTGTAGTGGCTTTTATACTAGGCCTGTTAATTGTTTATATCTCTAAAAAAAATAATACCAAAACAAAATCAATTCAATATATATTTTTGATGGTAATCATCGCTTTGGCTTTAACTGTTTACAAAAGCGTTTATTATACTTCTGAGGTTGGAGACACAGAGCAACTAGAACAACGTGAGGAAGAAAACCTTGAAGATTCTAAAGAACTATTAGAAGATATAGACTTTGATGAAGATATTTAAATTTTCACACCAACTGTAAGAAAATATCTCATAGTTTTAACTTATTTTTGCATAAATCAAATAGTTACAAGTAAAATTCTATTATTTAGCCCCAATTTTTCGCAAAAGAATAAATAATAGAGTTTGATAAATCATAGTAAAACAAGTAATTCATTAAATGAAAGTATTAATTGCCTCTGCACTCATTCTTGTAGGTTCTTGCGCTACATTAAGACACAGTGAAAAAATTGAACAATTGAAAGAAAGTATATCTTATGACAATAAAAATGTTGTAGAAAAATACTTAAAAACTATCACCATTGATGAGTTAAGACTCTATGTTGAAGAAGTATCTTCAGAAAAATACTATGGTCGTATGACTGGAGAAGAAGGTCATAATGAAATTTGTAAGTACATAAGAAATTACTATGACTCTTTAGGGATAAATCCTCCTAAGACCCATCCAGATTACTTCCAAAAAGTACCTAAATCTGTTTTACCTGATGATTTAGACGATTCACAAAATGTTATAGCTTACATTGAAGGTTCTGACTATCCAGATGAATATATTTACATAACAGCACACTCTGATCACGAAGGAGTTAAAGAAGGAGAAATTTATCCTGGTGCAGATGATAATGGCTCTGGTACTGCGGCAGTGTTTGAAATGGCAGAGGCGTTTAAAAAGGCTGTGGAAGACGGTAATGGCCCTAAACGTAGCATTGTATTTCTTCATGTTACTGGTGAAGAAGTTGGACTACACGGTTCTAGATATTATACTAATAATCCTATTTTTCCTTTAGAAGATACAGTAAGTACTTTAAATATTGATATGATTGGTCGTGTAGATGACAGACATCAAGACAACGAAGATTACGTATATGTTATAGGTGCCGATCGCATAAGCACAGAACTTCATTTCATAATTCAAGAAGCTAACTACAATTTTGTAAATTTAGAATTAGATTACGAATTTAATGCTGAAAATGACCCTAATCGTTATTACTACAGGTCCGATCATTATAATTTTGCTACAAAAGGTATTCCTGTAGTTTTCTTCTTTAATGGAGAGCATGAAGATTATACAAAACCAACAGACACAGCAGATAAAATCAATTACCCTTTACTTGCAAAACGTGCCAAGCTTATTTTTGCTACTGCTTGGTATTTAGCCAACTCCCCAGAACGCTTAAAACCTGAGATTATTTAGTGTTAAACTTTGCTAAAGAAAAACTCAAAACAACTTAAGCTATTTTTGAATTTTGTAATTTAGGCCATAGTTATCAACATTAAACAATTCATCACAAAATGAAACAAATATTATTGCTCATTTTTTCGGCACTATTAATTACCGGTTGCGTTACTTCTTCTAAAAACAATTCATCTTCAATATATCTGAATGAAGCTAAAGTTGAAGATCCCACAAAATATGCATCAACAATTACCGCGGAAGAACTAAAGGAAATGCTTTACAAATATGCTTCTGACAAGTTTGAAGGTAGAGAAACCGGTGAAAAAGGACAAAAAATGGCTGTTGAATACTTAAAAGCTCAATATCAAGAATTAGAGATACCAACACCATTAGGAAACGATGATTATTTTCAAGAAGTACCTCTAGAAAAACAAAGCGTTTCTGAAGCAAAAATTTCCGTGAACGGCACAGAATTTAAAAGCTTTGAAGATCATATTGTCTTAAGAGCTTCTGGTAATACTGAGCTATCAACAAAAGAGATAGTTTATGTTGGCTACGGAATTGATTCAGAAAACTACTCAGACTATAAAGACCTTGATGTAAAAGGTAAAATTGTTTTAGCCAAAGCTGGAGAACCTAAAGATGATAATGGTAACTACATAACAACAGGAAATGCAGAAGATACTAAATGGTCTAATGGTCGCCAGTCTTTATCAAGTAAAAGAGATGCTGCCATAGAAAATGGTGCTAAAGGACTAATTCTTTTAGATTCTTATATGTTTGTTAGATATGCTCCTTACTACCAAAGACAAGCCGAAAGCGGAACTTCTGGTCGTTTATCTTTAAAGAGTAATGATGATGAAATGATGATGCTAATGATAAATGAAAATTTAGCAAAAGCATTACACCCTTCTATATTGGAAGATGATAAGACTAAAACGTTAAAAACCGACCTGAATTTAGAAATAGAGAATAAATCTGAACAAATATCTTCTGAGAATGTAGTAGCATACATTAAAGGGTCTACAAAACCAAATGAAATTGTGGTTATCTCTGCGCACTTAGATCATGAGGGTATAAAAAATGGTGAAATTTATAACGGTGCTGATGATGATGGTTCTGGTACTGTAGCAATTCTAGAAATTGCCGAAGCATTTAAAATAGCTGAGAAATCTGGCCATGGTCCTAAACGATCTATTCTTTTTCTTCATGTAACTGGTGAAGAGAAAGGACTTTTAGGTTCTAGACATTATACCGATAACGACCCTATTTTCCCTTTAGAAAATACTGTAGCCGATCTAAATATTGACATGATAGGCAGATCAGACCCTAAACGAAAAGAAGGAGACCGCAACTACGTTTATCTAATAGGTAGTGATAAATTGAGTACAGATTTACACAATATTTCAGAAGAAGTAAATAAAAAATACTGCAATGTAGAATTAGACTACACGTACAATGATGATAATGATCCAAATCGTTTTTATTATAGATCAGACCACTACAATTTTGCAAAAAACAATATACCTGTAATATTCTATTTTAACGGCACACACGATGATTACCACCAACCAAGTGATACTCCAGATAAAATTGAATACGACTTATTAGAAAACAGAGCTCGTTTAGTTTTTCATACAGCATGGGAAATTGCCAATAGAGCAAACAAACCAATTGTTGATAAAGCAACGGAATAACAACCTTAAAAATAGATATACAAAAAAGCCTTTCATTTCTGAAAGGCTTTTTTGTTTGTATAATGAGTCACATTATTTTTATTCGACATACAAAAATAAATTAGCAAATAAATATCTATCAACAAGTTAAAATCATTAATTATAAATCATATTTACCCTCATCTATTCAATAATTAAATTCGGTAGTAAAAGAAAAAATCCAATTGCAAATACAATTAAAATTGATAAATTAAATATTGCTTTTTTTACACCGTACTTATTGAATTTTATTAATCCTTGAAATATT
Organism: Winogradskyella sp.; assembly: GCA_030149115.1. GTDB lineage: Bacteria > Bacteroidota > Bacteroidia > Flavobacteriales > Flavobacteriaceae > Winogradskyella. The sequence goes on from JASBSE010000355.1 coordinate 4,891, forward strand.
ATTTTAATAGAAAAAAAACAACTTAAAAACAAAATAAAATTTCTCAGGCTAAAATAGTTGAAACTCATTATTTCATAATCATTTTTTTTCAATATCATAATAACAATTAACCCAACAATTATTGGAAAATAAGAATGGGCAAAAAGAGAAAAAACCTCAATAAAATTACTCTTTCCGTTAATCCATTTTCCAACTTGATAAAGAATAAAAGAAAAGATAAGTCCAATTATAATAGATGATAAAATACATATTCCAAACTCAAGTAAGTTTAGAAAAAACCCTTTCTCATTATTATGTTCATCAAAATCAAATATAAATTTAACTATCCCATAAACACCAAAAATAAAAAGACTTTTTCTCTCTAAATCACCTTCAAATTCTTCATCCAAAACATTTAGACCTTTTTTGGTTGAAATTAATGTTAACAATAATGATTTCATATCGATTTGTTGAAGTAGACAACTATTGCGAAAACAAGTTACAAAAAAAGCCTTTCATTTCTGAAAGGCTTTGTCTTTTTGGGTGGAAGATCGGTCTCGAACCGACGACCTCCTGAACCACAATCAGGCGCTCTAACCAACTGAGCTACAACCACCATTTTAAATTGGATTGCAAATGTAAATTATTTACCTTTTTCTACAAAAGGTTTTCTTCACTTATTTTAAATCAAATAAAGAATCCACTGCAGGATAGCGTTCTACGGTATATCCTTCACCGTATTCCGTACCTATTAGTCTTCCTGCATTTCTTGCTCTATAAATAATGCTATCTGTAAAATTTTTGCTAGAAATTGGTGTTTCTGGCTCGTTACTATTCGGATCAAAAAACTGTGTTTTATACGCTAAAACAGCTTCCATCTTTTTATCTATAAAACCTGTAACATCAACAACTACATCGGGTTCTATA
>JASBSE010000306.1 GCA_030149115.1 Winogradskyella sp.
TTTTTATTGTCCGTTTTGCCTATGGCGATTAGTTTTATTTGCATTTTCAAATTTAAAATTTTCAAAAATACCATTTATGAAAAGTAAGTAGAAATCGTAAATCTAAAATCGCATATAGCAAATCAATTTCCTATTTTTACACTAAATAAAACACCTCATGATTTCAAAAGAACAATTCCAAACAGAAATAGATTTAATTATAGCCAATGCGATTAGAGAAGATGTAGGAGATGGTGATCATAGCTCTTTGGCATGCATACCAGCTTCAGCTAATGGAAAAGCTAAACTTTTAGTAAAGGATGAAGGTATTATTGCAGGTGTTGAATTTGCAAAACAAGTGTTTGCTTATGTAGATAAAGACATGAAAGTTGAAACATTTATTGAAGATGGAAATAAAGTGAAGTATGGAGATATTGTGTTTTATGTAGAAGGCGCTTCGCAGTCCATTCTTAAAGCTGAACGTTTAGTTCTAAATGCAATGCAACGTATGAGCGCTATTGCTACCAAAACCAGAAAATTTGTGGATTTATTAGAAGGTACAGGGACTAAAATATTAGACACACGCAAAACCACACCAGGCATTAGAGCGCTTGAAAAATGGGCTGTAAAGATAGGGGGTGGAGAAAACCATAGATTTGCACTATACGACATGATTATGCTAAAAGACAATCATATTGATTTTGCTGGTGGAGTTTCAAATGCTATTGAGCAGACTAAACAATACCTTAAGGATACTAATAGAGATTTAAAAATAATTGTTGAAGCACGCGACCTTGAAGAAATTCAGGAAATCCTTGATTGTGGTGGTGTTTACCGTATTTTGATTGATAATTTTAATTATGAGGACACCAGAAAAGCAGTAAAACTTATAGGTGACCAATGTCTTACGGAATCGTCAGGTGGCATTAATGAAAAAACGGTAAGACATTATGCCGAATGTGGTGTAGATTATATTTCATCAGGTGCCTTAACGCATTCCGTTTATAACATGGATTTAAGCCTAAAGGCAGTTTAATATGACAAAGCATATAGAAGATAAACTGGATAAAATTCCTGTAATTAATTTATTGGTTCGCTTTTTTAAAGAAATTCGATTACCAGGTTTTGAGGGCTTATCTATCTACGATTTGTTAGAACTTTATGTAAGAGGTATTGTAAAAGGTGCATTAACAACAAGGGCTAGTGCAATTGCTTTTAGCTTTTTTACTGCAATATTTCCGTTTTTACTGTTTGTAATTATTTTAATGCCATATATACCTATAGATGGTTTTCAAGTTGAATTTGAGCGTTTTCTAAACGATTTTTTACCACCGCAAACTTCAGAGTTTTTCTTTGCAAATATTTTTGAAAATATAAGTGGAGGTTCAGGTGCAGGATTGTTGTCTTCGGTGTTTTTACTATCTATGTTGTTAATGGCCAATGGTGTAAATGCTGTGTTTTCTGGTTTCGAAAACTCATACCACGAGCAGTTAACACGCAATGTGTTTCAGCAATATATGTATGCGCTTGGCGTGGCTTTAATTTTGGCGTTTTTGGTGCTTTTAACGGTTGCTATTTTTGGGTATTTTCAAATTTATGTTCTGAGTCCCATCTACGAGAGCTTTAGTGGTGAAGTACTAGGAGATAATAGCCAGGGAGTGGGCTGGATTATATTTGCAAAATATATGTTCTTTGTTATCATGGTATACTTGGCAACAGCAACCTTGTATTATTTTGGTACCAAAGAAGGAAAAAATACTCGGTTTTTTTCAATAGGAGCCTTACTTACCACATTGCTCATTATTTTAACATCGTATTTATTTGGTATTTATATTGATAATTTTTCACAATACAATAAGTTATATGGCTCAATTGGTGCCTTATTAATTCTATTGTTGTACCTCTGGCTTAATGCTAATATTTTACTTTTAGGTTATGAGTTAAATGCCTCATTAAGATTACTCAAAAAAATTAATACCAATAGCAATAAATAAGATTATCACAAGAGTGTTCTAAAATGAACTATTTTCTAGATGTCATATTACCAATTCCGCTTCAAAAGGCTTTCACCTATCACATTACC
>JASBSE010000317.1 GCA_030149115.1 Winogradskyella sp.
TACGGATTTAATATTAGAAAATAAGATTCCTGATTTATTGGTTCAGTTCAACACCATATTATCTAAAGGTTTTGATGGTCATCATTATATTGCTGGTTTAGCTTCACATTTTAGAGATCTAATGGTTTGTAAAAACCAAGCCACTATAGATTTACTAGAAGTTGGGGAAGAAACTAAACAGAAATATGTAGAACAATCCAGAAAAACGTCTAACACATTTCTGCTTAAAGGCATTGAACTTGCTAATGATTGCGATTTAAAATACAAAACAAGTAAAAATCAAAGATTACTGGTTGAGTTAACACTTATGCAATTAGCCTCTATCACTTTTGATGGAGAAAAAAAAAATGATAGACATTTCATAATTCCACCTTCTTATTTTCAAGCAAAAGGTATTAAACCTGTACCTGTTGCTAAGCCAAAAGAAGAAGCTAAATCTGTTTCTCAACAACCAAATATTCAGAGGAAAGAATTAGAGCCGGTTAACACAGTTTCTGAGCCAGTTACAATTCCTAAAATATCAATTGATAAGGCAAAAAAATCGACTTCTGGTTTATCCTTAAAAAGCATTAGAAAGAAGAAAGAACATCAAATACGTCAATTAGATGTTGTAATAGACGAAGAAGATCTTCCTAAAGAACCAGTTACTCAAGAAGCACTAACAGAAGCCTGGAATGATTACACAGCTTCAGTGTCTAAAAAAGGTGAAAAAATATTGGCTTCCATTCTTCAAATGGATAAGCCAAAATTAAAGAATACTGCAATTCACCTAACCTACTCTAACAATACCAATAAAATTGAGTTAGAGCGTGCTCAGTTCCCACTTCTAGCCTATTTACGAAAGAAGTTAAAAAACTATGATCTGCATTTAGAAATTACAGTAAATGAAGAAGTAGCAAAAAAATATGCTTTTACTCCAAGAGAAAAGTACGAAAAGCTAAAAGAGAAGAATCCAAATATAGAATTACTGAAAAAAGCTTTCGGATTAGATATATAACAGTATGAGAATATTTCTTGGTATTTTATTAATTATAGTGCTTGGCTTTACTAGCTGTGAAGGCCGAATTAGCAAAACTCAGGCATTAGAAAAAGACATTAAAGAGTTTCAGGATTCTGTTTCTATACAAGTAGATGTATATAAGCCCAAAAACTATTTAGAGCGTGAAGTAGATACTACACTAAGCAATGGCTTTAGAGTTAAGATAAAGACCTACACTGACATGGATAACAATGTGTTATTCACTAAAATAAAAGACACTATTAATTATCAAAAGTATTATCGAAATTTTAAATTTGAAATTTTAGTTGAAAAAAGTGGGAAAGTTATTTTTAAAGAACAATATGATAAACAGATTATTAATAAACTATTTAGATATGATACTGTAACAAAATCTAATATTGAAGATTATGATTTTGATAAATTTGGGGTATTAGAATCTATTAATCTGGTGGATAATATACCACAACCTAATATTATTGAGATTGACATCTTATATACTATTCCAGAAACTGAAAGAGTTTCGTTACATAAACTTTTCATTGACGAAAATGGTTTATATGAATTTAAACGTATTTAAATAAATTAGATATGCTTGGACTTAAGTTACCAACAGACCCAAGATGGGTAAATATTGTAGAAAAAAATATTGAAGAAATATTAACTGACCACGCTTATTGCGAACAGAAAGCCGCCAGTACTGCAATTTCATTGATTGTAGGCTTCCCTGAATACACAGAGCTAGTGCAAGAAATGATTGATTTGGTAGAGGAAGAAATGAGTCATTTTAAAATGGTACATGACCTTATCTTAGAACGAGGTTGGACACTTGGTAGAGATCGTAAAGATGAATATGTACTTGCCTTATTAAAGTTTTTTCCAAAAGGTGGTAGCAGAACCACACAGTTAGTACATAGATTATTATATGCAGCTTTAATTGAAGCACGTAGCTGTGAACGTTTTAGATTACTATCTGAAGATTTAGAGGACAAAAAACTAGCCAAATTTTACAGAAAATTAATGATTAGCGAAGCTAACCACTACACTATGTTTTTAAATTTTGCAAGGCAATATGGCGACAGAAAAGAAGTAGACCAAAAATGGCAACAACTGCTTGAATATGAAGCAGAAATAATGAAAGATTTAGGTAAAAAAGAAACTGTACATGGGTAATATTTTATAAATTAGAGCAATAATTAGCTCTAATTTCCATGAAACACTTTTACACTTTAATCTGTTTATTTACTTTAATCTCTTTTAACGCTTCTAGCCAAAATGATTTAATTGGTACTTGGTATTTAGACTATATAGTCAAAGAAGGTGTAACTCATCCTAACTATTTTAATAGCTATACTGTTTTTAGTCTTGAATTCACAAACAGTTCAGGCGATTTACCAGGAACTTTAAGTTTTAGTTCTGGTCATGGTTGTAATGGTTCTAACGGGTCTTATTCTGTAGGAACTAATGAAGTTACCATTAACACATCTGGCACAACACTTGCTGATTGCCTTACTGCACCATATGCAATCTATGAGGAACTTTATTATGATGAATTGAATTGTAATGATGGTTTAGATTGTATACAAGCGTATTCAATTACGGGAATGGGTGAAGAACAAATCTTAACATTAACAAATACAGATGGAAATTCATTGGTATTTGGCAAACAAGCACCAACCACTTTGCTAGTATCTACTTGGTGGTTGCATCATATAGATATTCCTGGAAATCCTATTATTGATATACCAATACTAGAAAATGGTCCATCTATCACATTTTCGAATCAGGTTGATTTTAATGGTTTTTATATTTATCCTAGTGGTGAGGGTTTTGGAGGTTGTAACGACTTTTACATTAAATATAATACAAGTTTTAATGGAGGTAACAATATTACAATTATTGATTATGGAGCTACATTGATGGATTGTGGAAATTACGCAATTGAAAATTCATACCTATACGACATATTATTTAGTGAAACCACAAACTTCTTTGAGTTTGAGATTATAGATGACGGTTCTACATTAATTTTAACCGATTTATTGGGTGCTAGGTTAATTTTCGGTGATACTACTTTATCCCTAAATGAATATGATGAGAATCAATATGATATTTCTTTACTAAAAAATCCTGTTGAAGACAACCTTTTGCTCAATTTAGACAATCAACTTTTATCAGAAAGTATTGAATACACGATTTATTCAATAGAAGGCAAACAAGTAAAATCTTCTATCTTAAATAGTGATTCTATTAATGTTGAAGATATAGTTTCTGGAATTTACTTTATTACTTTCTTAAGTGAGGATTCTTCAGCTAAAACTCTAAAGTTCATAAAAAAATAAAGGCCTTAACCATTGGTTAAAGCCTTTTAAAATATATTTATTTTTTTCTTAAATCTTTATTCCAAAACCAAATTGCATTACGTGGTTTTTAGCCTCTAGATTTGGTATGTCATCTTCATCTAAGATGTTTGTTACTCCGTAAGAAAATCTTGCATCAACAAACAACTCATCAGTTATCATATACTCTGCACCAACAACACCAGAAAATGTAAATGTTGAAAAACCATCGTTGTCTTTCCATGTTTTTAATGCTACCTGAGGTCCTGCCATAAAAGATAATCTATCTGAAGTAGATAATTTTAATAAAATTGGCATTTGTATATAATCTGCTCTTAAGCTTTCATCCTTACCGCCTTCTGCAGACCATTGTAATTCTGTATGTAATGCTAAATCTTCAGAAAAACCATAATCAACAAAACCTGCAAAAGCAAATCCATTTCTATGTTTATTTTCAAAAGTAGCATCTGGATCAAAATCTAGATTAGATACATTAAGCGCTCCTCTTACACCATAACGAACTTCTTGAGCTAAACAAATTGTTGTAAAGCATACTAATACTGAGGCAAGTAAAATTTTCTTCATAATATTAATTTGAGACAGCGAATATAAATTAAATTCTCATATTGAAGTAAATGTATAGATTTTAATAAAGAAAAAGTAGTTAAACGGTAAAATTCAATTTACCAAACTAAATAGCTACACTAGAAACAGTTTCGTAATAGACACTCTTTATAATTCCGTCTGATAACCCTATTTTTGGTACATAAATATCTTTAGCTCCGCTCCACTTCATTGCAGATAAGTATATTCTTGTTGCTGGAATAATAACATCTGCTCTATCCTGGTTCAGGTTTAGCTCAGTTATGCGCTCTTCGTATGAGTATTGTTGTAAAGTATGATAATAATTACTTAAGTAGAAATAAGTCAGCGGCTTACCTAGTTGCTTTCCTGAAATTTTGAATATTTTATTGATGTTACCACCAGAACCTATTAGGTCTATTTTTTCGTAGACTGAAGCATTTTCTCTAATCCATTGCTCTAATTCATTCCAAGTTTCTCTTGTTACAATATCATTAAGAAGTCTAACAGTTCCTACTTTAAAAGATTTGGACTTTACTTTAATACCATTATGAATAATTGAAAATTCTGTACTCCCACCTCCAACATCTACATAAAGATAGGTCTTATTTTCATCGATATAGGTGCTTAGATCTGTTGCAGCAATAATAGCTGCTTCTTCCTCACCATCAATTATATCAATACTAATCCCACAACTGTCAATAATTTTTTTTGTTAAAACAGCGCTATTATTAGCCTCTCTCATAGCAGATGTAGCGCAGGCCTTATACCTAGCTACACCATGAGACTTCATTAGTAAACTAAATGCTTTCATGGTATCTATCATTCGTTCTTGATTATATTTTGATACTTTACCATTAATAAAAACATCTGCACCTAGTCTGATAGGAACACGTACTAATGAATTTTTTTTAAATACGGTTGGTTTGCCGCTTTGCTCTATAATGTTTGAAATTAATAATCTAACTGCATTAGAACCGATATCTATAGCAGCATATTTTTGAATCTTCAGCATATTATCCTTCTAACTTTTTTAAGTAATAATTGTATGTGTCGAACTGAGCTCTAATTTTTGGCTTATCATTTCTTAGATACGTATTATCTTGTGTTTCATTGATATGACGAGCTTTTACATTGTCATTCCAACAAATATCGAATAAATCTTGTAATTCTTGCTTTATGTCTTCTTCATAAATTGGACAACTCACCTCTACTCTATGTTCAATATTTCTGGTCATCCAATCTGCTGAAGAAATATAAACCAATGGGTTATCATTATTAGAAAACACATACAAACGTGTATGTTCTAAGAATTTATCTACTATACTAATAATTTCTATATTTTCACTCATTCCTTCTACACCAGGCACCAAACAACATAAGCCTCTAACAATCATCTGTATTTTAACACCTGCCCTACTTGCTTCATAAAGTTTGTCAACCATTTTATAGCTGCTTATACTATTCATTTTTAATTTTATATAAGCATTTTTGCCACTTTTAGCATTTTCAATCTCTTTATCAATTAAAGAGAATAATTTGGTTTTAGTGTAATGCGGCGACGCTATAATATGTTTATATCTATTAACGATGTAATTAACTTCTAAAAAGTTAAATACTTTATTGATGTCTTTTAAAATTTTAGGATTTGCTGTAAGAAGCGTAAAATCTGTATAAAACTTGGCTGTGGACTCGTTAAAATTACCTGTACTAATGAAACCATAACGCTTAAGCTTATTATTTTCTTCACGCTCAATAACACACATTTTACTATGAACTTTTAATCCTGGTACACCAAACAACATATTTACACCAGCATCTTGCATTTGCTCAGCATAATTGATATTAGCTTCTTCATCGAAACGCGCCCTAAGTTCTATAGATACAGTTACATACTTGCCATTTTTTGCTGCATTAATAAGCGAACTTGCAACGTGAGATATCTGAGCTAACCTATAAATAGTTATCTTTATTGTTCTAACTTTTGGGTCTAGTGCAGCCTCTCTTAAAAACTTTACAACATAGGAAAATGTATGATAAGGTGTATAGACCAAATAATCTTTTTTAGCTATAGTGGTAAATATACTTTCCTGTAAACTCAAACCTTTTACTGGCAAAGGTTTTATTCTATCATACAACAAATCTTTTCTACCTAAACTAGGAAAATCCATATAATCTCTACGGTTATGGTAACGACCACCAGGAATAATACTATCTTTCGAATCTATTTCCATTCGTTCTAAAAGAAAGCTTAACGTATCTGGTTCAATACTTTTGTCGTGAACAAACCTAACGGGATCTCCACTTTGTCTACCTTTAACGCTTCGAGATAATTTATCTACAAAACTCTTACTTAAATCACTATCAAAATCTAATTCTCCGTCACGAGTAATTTTTATCATATGGGATGAAATAGAATCATATTTAAAAATATTGAAAATTTCATCTAAACAATATCTAATTACATCATCAACCATTATAATATAATTGGCCTCGCCTCTATTAGGAAGAACAATAAAACGCTCCATACTTTTGGATATCTCTATAAGAGCATATTGGTCTTTTCCTCCAGAATTAGACATTGTTATAGTAAGGTAGCCTGCACTATCCTTAAGTTCAGGAAGTGCTATATCTTCGTCTAAAATAATTACAACAAGAGCTGGACTTATTTCTTGATAGAAATAGTTTTTTATAAACTCGTGATGATCAGCTTCAATTTCAGTCTCATTGATAATGAAAATATTCTCACTTTCAAGTTCTTTCTCTATTTTATTTAAAATTTCGACGCTTTCTCTTTGCTGCTCAATTACTACTTCAGTAATTTCTTCTAATAATTCACCAGCTTTAATACCTCCAAGCTCGCTTTTACCTCCTTTACCAGCATCATAAATTCGCTTTACAGTTGCATACCTTACTTTGAAAAATTCGTCTAGATTATTAGAAAAAATACCTAAAAATCGTAAACGCTCTATTAATGGTACGGTTTCATCAGCAGCTTCCTGAAGCACTCTTGCATTAAACTGTAGCCAACTTAATTCTCTGTTAATGTATATGTTTTTATGTTTTGTCATGCTCTTAATTCCTTTGGAATAATTATAAATTCTGTGGTTCCCTTTTTTAAATCTTTCCAATCAGAAATGTCAAAATTAAGCTTAATAAGGCCACTTGTTGGAAGATTATCTATAAACTTATCACCAAATATATTAGCAATTGATGTAAAAGCATGGTTGTGACCAAATAACATAACCAAATTATAATTATCGGGTAATCTTTTAATAAAGTTTATAACATTTTCTCCTCCAAAATCATACAAATCTTCTTTAACACTAACAGAATCTTCTGACAAGCTAAAAACCTCCAGAAATATTTTACATGTAGAGAAGGCTCTAACTGCTGGGCTTGAGTAAATAAAATCAGGCAGTTTATTGTGCTTAACAAATTGATTAGCAACTAGTTTAGCGTCATTGACTCCTCTGTTTTTCAAAGGTCTTAAGGAGTCTGAAATGTCAAATTCCCATGAAGATTTTCCGTGCCTAACAAGTACGATTGATTTCATAATATTTCGATTAAAAGCATTTTTTTTCGATAAAATGTTGCATATTTCCGTTTTAACGACTATTTTGGCGCTTTAACTCTAATGTTTGTTTAGAATTTTAGATATAAGTTCTTTTGCTTTTGTAAAATTAATGTAAATGACCCCAAATCAAAAATATATTAATCCATTCAAGATTTCATTTACATTAGTAATACTTCCCTCTATTTTTTTGCAATTAACGAAACTAAAAATGTTGCGTAAACATTAGGTGATAAATACTATCATATAGATTATAGTATGTTATTATCTAAGATTTTGTGCATCATAGACATATAAGTTATTATGTACAGTATGAGAAACAAATACAATTGTATTTCAGGCTTAAGTATGGCTAAATATATACTGATCGTATTATTAGTTATACTACCAAATGTATATTTTGCCCAACAATCGCCTTCAATTCAGACTGGTGTGACATTTCAATGGGCTGATACACAAAGTAATATTAGCCAGCCAGCTACAATTCAATCTATTTCAATAGACGGAACCGTTTACAACACTTTTGTTGTACCTACGAGTTATGAAATGACTAATTTGGGACCAGATGGTCATAACCTTAATAGAATAAGAGAGAATGGTAATTATGTTGGTGGCAATAGTAATTCTGCCAATTGGGTTGCAAATGCCACTGCTGCGTTTCAAGATAAAAATTTAAACCATTATTTTACTTCAGATTCTAACGGAAGAAATATATGTTCTGATTTTACTGCTGCCGCTTCTACAGATGCTCAAAAGCAAACGATTTTTTATAGTCCAGCTATTCCTTCTAACGAAGGAGGTGTACTTGCGGTAACAGAACGTGGCGGAAATAACTGTTTTTATATTGAAGTTTGGGGAACTCCTTCAGGAGGAGGTACAGAACAAAAACTAGGTGAAACTTTTGTTAGGAATTCAGGCAATTACTATGGTTGTCTTTTTGCGCCACCACTTTCTGGTTCAGATTACTGGCAATCTGGTCGATGTAACGAAAATGGACAAACTATTGGTATTGGTCTCTTTTATTTAAGTGACATAGCACCTGTAGGCTCACATATAACTAAGATTGTATTTACAGGAGCAACAAGAGACCACGGTGACGGTAAGTTTTTTATTTTACAAAAGTATGCCGTCGACCAAAATAAAGTAAGCTGTATTGATGAAACCTATAATGGTGATATAGATTTACAGAATAATGTACCTTCGGGATCAACCTATTCACTTGCTTCTAGTCCTTCACCAGCTGGACAATCTTTTACTTTAAATTCTGATGGTACATATACTTATGTGCCTAGCCCTGGTTTTACAGGTGATGTAACTTTTGATTATGATGTATGTTTACCTGCACCTAATACTTCAGTATGTGATACTGGTACAGTTACCATTAATTATGTTCCTTTACCTCCAGATCCAACATATACCATTAGTTGTAATGGTACAAATGATTTTATCATAACTGTAGATAGCCCTATTGGAAATCAATATGAATATTCTTTAGACGGAGTTACATTTCAAGACTCCACTATATTTTCAAATCTTATTGAAGGCTCTTATAACCTAGTTGCTAGAAACAAATTCATTGGATGTACAACATCCTATAGCAATAATCCAATAACCTTAAATAATTTAGAATTATCAAGCATAGTAACTGATGTTTTATGTAACGGAGAAGCCACAGGAGCTATTGATATAAGTATTAGTGGTGGTACTGCACCTTACTCTGTGCTTTGGGATAATGGCTCAACGGATGAAGATCAAAACAACTTACTAGCTGGAGCATATAATGTTACGGTTACAGATGCTAATGGATGTACTATTTCTGATGAAGTAACTGTTAATCAACCTACAAATCAATTAGTAGCTAGTATATCAAATATTAATAATATAGACTGCAATGTTAATTCTAGCGGTAGCTTTACTGTAAGCGCCACTGGAGGTACAAGTCCATACCTATATTCCTTAGATAATGGAACAAATAATCAAACTAGTGGTCTATTTGAAAATTTAGCTGCTGGAACATATACCGTTTTAGTTACAGATTCAAATAATTGTGTAACAACGGAAACTATTGAAATTACTGCAATAGATAATGAAAACCCTACAATTTCTGTACCAGCAGAAATTATATTAGAAGGTTGCTCGGCTTCCGATATTACAAGTTCAAGTGCTGTTTTTGAATTTAATGAATTTGGCTCTAATGATGTTCAAACTACATTCTCATCAAATATCAATTACAATGCTTCAGATGACTCTGGTATTGAAAGTATTACATATAATGATGTTGTAACTTCAACTAATGATTGTCCAATAATTGTTAATAGAACTTTCACTATTACAGATACTTGTGGTAATTCAGCAACAGCTTCACAAACAATTACCGTTCAAGATACAACACCTCCTACAATATCAGTTCCTGATAACATTACAATTGAATGTGGTCAAGACATTCCGCCAATTAGCGATGTTATACAAAGTGAGAGCTTTATAAATAGTAGCAATTATTCTGTTACTAGTAACGAGTATTCAATTTCTGCTTGGTTCAACCCTGTCAATAGTAACAACTATGAGCCAAGAAATATTACCATTCCTAACAATCTTGGTTTTGGTGTTGAAGGGAATATTTCCGGAGATCCAGGTGAGCTAGGTGCTAATTCCACTGGAACAGAAGTTATTAGAGTAGACTTTAATGTTCCTCAATTGTATGTCAATGTAACATTTGGATGGAAAAACCCTAACGAAGATGCTTATTTGACATTCTACTTAAATAACCAGCAAGTTGGTACAACTAAAAGACATTATGGCGGAAACGATAGTGTAAATAATCCTATTTTATTTACAACTGATACTGGCGAAGCCTTTGATCGTGTAGAATTTTCTGCACCTTACGCATCTGGTGATTCTGACCACGATTATGTAATCAATACTATTACCTTTAAAAAGGTAGCACCAGAATTTGAGGCTGCTACTGGTACTGATGCTTGTGGTCTAGTAACTATATCTGGATCAGATAGTGAAACAACTGCTTGTGGTAACACAAAAACTATAACAAGAACATGGACTGCGACTGATGCTTGTGGTAACTCTGTATCTGCCAATCAAACTATTACTGTAGTAGATACAACAGCACCAACCTTTAACGAAGCACTTCCTGCAGATGTAACTGTGGAATGTGATGCGGTACCTACAGCTGAGAC
>JASBSE010000333.1 GCA_030149115.1 Winogradskyella sp.
GAAATTGGTTTCGTTTTTCAAACCTTCAACCTATTACCAAGAACCACAGCTTTAGATAATGTGGCCTTACCAATGGTCTATGCAGGTGCTACTAAAAAAGAACGAATTGATAGAGCTTCTGAAGTCTTAACCGATGTTGGTCTGGCTGACCGCATGGATCACAAACCTAATCAGCTATCTGGTGGACAAAGACAACGTGTTGCTGTTGGTAGAGCTTTGGTAAACAAACCATCCATTATTTTGGCTGATGAGCCTACAGGAAACTTAGATTCTAAAACAGGAACTGAGATTATGGCACTTTTCGACCAAATTCATGCAGCAGGAAATACTGTTATTATGGTAACCCACGAGGAAGATATTGCCGCACATGCCAAACGCGTTATTCGTTTACGTGATGGTATGATTGAGAGTGATACTTATAATTAAAATTCATAAATATACTATTCTCAAATCAACTTGCTGGTTGTAATTTTTAACTCGTAACTTTGTTTTTATGAAAGTATACACAAAAACAGGAGATAAAGGCACTACTGCCCTATTTGGCGGCACACGTGTTCCTAAACATCATATTCGTATAGAAAGTTACGGCACTATTGACGAACTTAACTCGCACATAGGTCTCATCAGAGATCAAGACATTGACCAACTATATAAAAATACCCTAATGCATATTCAGGATCGTTTATTTACTGTTGGTGCAATTTTAGCAACCGATCCCGAAAAAGCCACCCTAAAAAATGGTGAGCAGCGCTTAAAAATTCCAAAAATATCAAACGAAGACATAGAACGTTTGGAAAAAGAAATGGATGCCATGGAAGCAAGTTTACCGCCAATGACACATTTTGTTTTACCTGGTGGCCACCAAACCGTGTCATTCTGTCACATAGCTCGTACAGTGTGCCGCAGAGCTGAGCGAATAGCCTCTCACCTTAATGATTTAGAGCCTTTTCAACCAGAAACGCTCATGTACATTAACCGCCTTTCTGACTACCTTTTTGTGTTGGCACGGAAGTTGTCTCATGACTTACACGCTGAAGAAATAAAATGGATTCCTCAAAAAGAATCGTAGAAATTTTATGCCATTGCGAGCAAAGCATGGCAATCTATTCAGAATAGGATTATAACAGCAAATTAATAGTCTGAAATAGTTAAAAACAACACGTTCTTTTTAATAATGAATAATTAATTTACTTTTTTCTTGAATAATTCAGCTAAAAAATTATTTTTGCAAAAAATTAAAACCCACAACGCAAATGTATTGGAC
>JASBSE010000353.1 GCA_030149115.1 Winogradskyella sp.
ATCCTTTAGGTCGTACAATGGTTCAGCAGGATTATGTTTGGAATAGCCTTCTTTATTGGCACGTTCTGCTTCTTGTTCCTGAATTTTTGCACTATCATTCAAAATGATTTTTGCAATATCCAAAGTGGGGTTGGTACCATAAATGGGACTATTGAAGCCTTGTTTTACCAATCTGGGTAAATAGCCTGTATGGTCCATATGACCGTGGGTAAGCAAAACAGCATCAATATCACCTACATTAACAGGTGGGTACTCCCAGTTTTTAAGGCGTAATTCCTTTAACCCTTGGAAGAGGCCACAGTCTATAAGTATCTTTCTATCTCCTGTATCCACCAAATATTTTGAGCCAGTCACGGTGCCTGCCGCTCCCAAAAAGTGGATGTTTATTTTTTTGTTTTTCATCGTTATAGTATATATTAATGTCCACCACAACAGGAAGGCGTATTTCCTTTGTCTTGGTTCGATTTGCTCAATTCCGCTATTTCGTTATATAGATTGCGGGAATCCTCTTTTATTACGAGTGCCAACTTCTTTACGGATTTAGGCTCGAAGTGTACCATACCCAATAATATTTCGAGGGCTTCTTCAAGTAGTTTAGAATCATCTTCCAATGCTTGGTAAAATGGCTCTAAATCTATACGGTTCTGTTCTTTCAGTTCTTCTGTTTTCATTTGTCCTATTTATTTAAATTAAAAATTTAAGTAGTGCTCTAATGAATTCCACATAATTCTCTTGAATCTTCGAGAACCTTTTTGTGTCTTGATTTTGGCACTCCTACTTGTTCTAAAATTTTTGGGGTTTCGTGAAGCTCTTTACAGAGTACGATACCTTCATCCAATAGTTTTGTTTTTTCAGCTTTGGTAAGTGTTGTTAATGCTGTTAATGGATGCAGCCCCGATTTATCTATTCTGTCTTTTAAACCGTCACCAATTGGATAATCCCAACTTGTCAATAGTAGCCCCACGCATTTACCATATTTCACCGCATCACTTGTAAATCGTGTATTGGTGTAAACGCCTCCTTTATGAAGCTTGGCTTCGTGACCTTTTTGACGTTCCCATTGTTTTTCAACATCTAAAAATCTTGAGTGGATATATAAGGGAATTTTAATGTTGCAAAAGCGACCTTGGTCACTGTGGTATTTACATTCAATCATATAATGGGTATTGTCTTTTTGGGCTATTACATCCACTTCGTGCTGAACGCAATTGCCTTGAACTATTACACCAACCTGTGTTGAAAATCCTTCGTGTGCTAGTAGTTTGCCTACTAACTTCTCAAATGGGAAGCCAGAAGGACCTAATTCCATCAGGGCTTTTTTGAGTTTGTATTTTGAAGCACTTACTCTCGACTTACCTTTTAGCATTTTAAATGCCATTTGATAGATTTTTTTGGTGGTAATGCCTTCATATAATTGGTCTTCAACTTGCCCTACTATTTGCTGAATCAATTCTTCACTTGCTTGCGAACGCCTTAATGAATTGATAAGTTTATCCACATCAAAGGCTACCACGTCGCCCGAATATTTTACTATGTTTATTGGATGTTTCATTTTTTAATATGTATGGTCATTACAGGAAGTTCTGAATGATTGGTTACACCTTCGGCAATACTTTTTGAAAATAAGCTCAAAAATCCTGTCTTTCCGTGGGTACTCATCGCAATTAAATCTGATGGCTGATGTTTTAAAAATGTATTAATACCTGCCTCTACTGAAGATTCGTTATGAACACTCATAGAAAATTTTTTTAGGTCGGGAAATTTTTCAAGGAATTCCTTAACAGGGTTTAATCCAACTTCTATACTGTTAAAGTCTGTTTCTGTATTTATGCGTAACAAATGAATTTTTGCATCACATTTTTCAGCTATCGAAAGTACTTCTTGAAACGGATGACTCACATCTTCTTCAAAATCTGATACGAATAGAATGTCCTTAAAGGGAAATGTTACTTCCTCTTCTTTGACCACAATAATCGGGGCATTGGCCTTTCGGACAATTTTCTCAACATTGCTGCCAGTTATTTCCCTCACTCGACCCTTTGTTCCACTACTGCCAGTTATAATAAAATCGTGATGAAAATGGCCAGAATGTTCCAGAATATCTTTTTGTCCTGAATCGAACTGAAGAAAGGTTTGGCATTTAAGACCTTCGTGTTCCGCTATTTTTTCGAGTTCACGTAAATTAGCCTTTGCAGCACCTATCTGCTTTAAGGTTTCTGGATAACGCTTTTCTTTAAGTTTGTCTAATTTTACCCAATCCACAGGTGTTGTCATTTGATGTAGAAAGTGTATTTCTGCATTGTATGTTTTTGCAATTTTAATCCCGAGATGTGCAGCTTTAGTACAGTTTTCAGAGAAATCGGTAGGTACAAGTATGTTTTTCATAATTTTTTGTTTTAGGGTAGTTTGTTATTGTGCGGTATAACCACCATCTATTACCAATTCAGAACCAGTCATAAATTTGGACTCATCCGAAGCTAGATAGACGACTCCATAGCCTATATCATCAGGCTCTCCCAAATGACCAACAGGATGCAAACTTTCTAATTGCTTTTTGCCTTCTTCTACATTACCTTGAGCTTTCAGAAAATTTTCTACCATTGGTGTCCAGATATAAGCAGGATGTATAGAATTGATACGGATTCCGTAGCCTTGTCTTGCACAATGCAGGGCAGCAGATTTCGTGAATATGGTAACACCGCCTTTGCTTGCGTTATAAGCAGGTAGGTTAGGGTCACCGATAAGTCCTTCAATGGAAGAGAAGTTGATGATGGAACCACCTTCTCCAGTTTCCTTCATACCCTTTATACCATATTGAGTACCTAAAAAAGTGCCATTTAGGTTTACATCTATGAGGTTTTTCCAATCTTCAAGGGTAACTTCTTCTACAGTTCCACCTAATCCTATTCCGGCAGAATTAGCTAATATGTGTAATTTTCCGAAAGTTTTGAGCGTGGTCTCAATGACATTTTTCCATTCATCTTCTTTGGATACATCTTGTTTAATGAATATAGCCTCCCCACCGTTAGCTTTGATTTGTTGGACTACCTTTTTTCCATCTTCTTCATCTATATCTGTAACAACGATTTTTGCTCCTTCACGTGCTAATAAAATAGCACTTGATTTCCCTAGACCAGAGGCACCTCCTGTGACAATGGCTACTTTATTTTTTACTCGATTCATAATTTTAAGATTTAAGTGTTACTACTATTTTTTGCTTCTTAATCAAGAAACTTCGTTTCCTGAAACTTTGTCTTTTTCAAAACAATCCAGATTATATATTGTGGTTTCAGCAATATTTGTCAATGCAGTTTCGGTTAAAAAGGCCTGATGACTGGTAATTAAAACATTATTAAAAGTCATTAACCGTGCAATGACATCGTCTTGCAAAATGTCATCGGAATGGTCTTCAAAGAACAATCCTTCTTCTTCCTCATACACATCTATTCCGAAATACCCAATTTTTTTAGTTTTCAATCCTTCGATAACAGCTTTGGTATCGACCAATCCACCACGACTTGTATTGATAAGCATTACGCCTTGCTTCATTAATGAAATATGTTTTGCATCAATCAAGTGTTTCGTTGAAGACGTTAGTGGTACGTGTAAGCTTATGATATCGGACTGCTTACAAATAGTTTCACAATTGGTATAGATTACATTGTAAAACTTGATTAAATTTTCATCCTCAATGACATCCTGAACAAGTATTTTACAACCAAAACCGTGTAGTATTTTTACCAATACAGACCCAATTTTTCCAGTCCCGATAACGCCGA
This sequence comes from Winogradskyella sp., assembly GCA_030149115.1. Classification (GTDB taxonomy): domain Bacteria; phylum Bacteroidota; class Bacteroidia; order Flavobacteriales; family Flavobacteriaceae; genus Winogradskyella. The sequence goes on from JASBSE010000353.1 coordinate 3,780, forward strand.
CGGTTTTTCCATTGAGGTCGAAACCGGTAAGACCGTTCAATGAGAAATTCTGGTCACGAACCCTGTTGTGTGCTTTAATCAATTTTCGGTTTAATGCAAGTATGAGCGCCATTGTATGCTCTGCAATGGCATAAGGGGAATAGGCTGGAACACGTGCCACCTTCATATCCAGTTCAGCTGCTTTTGCTAAATCCACGTGATTGAATCCTGCTGAACGCAGAGCAATATATTTTATGCCAAAAGCATTGAATTTTTCAAGAATGTGTGCCGAGGCATCATCGCCCGTAAATAGACTTACTGCTTTAGAACCCGTTGCGAGAATAGCAGTTTCTTGAGTTAAACGACTCTCAAGCAGCTTTAATTGATGCTTGCCATCATTCGCTTTTACGAGATACGGCTCTTCAAACTTATGCGTGCTGAATACTGTTGTTTTCATTTCACTTTTTTTAATTTCCTAACTGTATTAAAATATATACTAACCCTACGATGACAACAGTTCCAAAAATTAGCATCACGAGTTTCCCGGTCTTTTTAGAACCTTTGAAATAGGTAATACCAAGTTTTACAATCATATTGCTTATGGTTGCTGTTATAATGACATTGGTGGCCAGCGTGAGTTTTTCTTCCAATGACCCAAATTTTGCCATACTAATAGTTATTGCATCCGTATCTGCCAATCCTGCAATTAGGGCTGAATAGTATAAACCGCTTTCGCCAAAAAATTGATTTCCATAAAAAACTGCAAACAGGATGACCACATAAATACCACCAAACCCAAGGGCGTTCCAAATATTGAGCGGATTACCCAGATTGATAGCTGTTTTTGTGACATCTGTATTCTTTTTGATGAATAAGAGTGCGCTTATCAAGCAGATAAGGGTAAGAATAGTAAATGGAATGACTAAATTTAAAAGTATGGCACTATTGAAAATATAGGCCAAAATAGCGAGTCTAGGAAACATTATGGCAGAAGCTATAATGATACCTGCGGCATATTGTTTTGAAAGTTCTGGCGATTCCTTACTTCGCGAAGCATATATCCAAGCTACTGCGGTACTTGAAATCAATCCGCCTAAAATAGCAGTGAGCAGAATACCACGTTTAGAACCTACATATTTTACAAGAAAGTAACCAATGAAATTCAGAAATGACACTATCACTATTATCGCTCCAATCTCAAAAGGGTTAAGTAATCCCTCTGGACCATAATCTTGATTTGGTAAGAAAGGCAAAATAAGAAGCGCAATAATTGAAAACTTAATAAAAGCAAAGAGCTCTTCAGAAGTAATATTCTTAATGAATGTATTAAAGGTCGTTTTCAATGATAACAGCGTAACCACGACTACTGCGGTCGCAACTGCTTCCTTATGCAAATGATTGGCAACCATAACACCCAAAATTAGCGTAGCGAACAAGGCCATATTGGTGGTAATACCAGTCATAATATGCTTTTGTACTATGGAAAGATGACTCAAAGACAGAAACAAAAGAAATGCTGCCGCAATGATAATGACCAACCAAGGTGTATAGGTTGTGGAAAGATTTCCCAATATAAAACCAATAATGGCAACAATTGGGAAGGTTCTTATACCTGCAAAGCCTTGTTCTTCCTTCAATTTATCATATTCACGTTCCAGCCCAAGAATAAGGCCAATGCCCAGACTGATGAGCAATCCAAGGATGAAAGGGTTGATATTTTTAAAGGCTTCTATCATTTCTTACTTTCCAAATAATTCTAAAAGTTCATACAATTCATTATCTACTTGATGTTGCTTGACCACCACTTCAAAAGGGGTTAGATGCAATTGATTATTTAAGACTCCTACCATTACATTTTTTTTACCTTGTAAAAGTGTTTTCACAGCCGCCACTCCAAGTCTAATGCCTAACATTCTATCTAAAGCTGACGGATTTCCACCTCGCTGGACGTGCCCAAGCTTCGTAATCCGTAAATCGACATTGGGATTGACTTCCTTTATTTTTGAAGAAACGAGTTCGGCACCTATTTCATCGCCTTCAGAAACTACGATTAGAAAAGCATCTTCACTGTCGTAATTTTTTACTTTATCCAATAGGTACATAAAGTCCGTACCGCTCTCTGGAATTAGTATGGCGTCCGCACCTACCATTAGTCCTGAATGAATGCCGATGTAACCTGAATCTCTTCCCATTACTTCCACAATAAATACCCGATTGTGAGATTCGGCAGTGTCCTTTATTTTATCAATATTCTCAATGGCTGTGTTTACAGCCGAATCAAAACCAAGGGTGTAATCCGTACCTGAAATATCATTATCTATAGTACCAGGAATGCCTATGAACGGAATGTTGCATATTTCTGAAAAAGCGAGTAGTCCTTTAAATGTGCCATCACCACCAATGGCAATCAACGCATCTATTTTGTTTGTGTTTAGGGTTTCCAAGGCTTTTTTTCGACCTTCCAATTCCAGAAAACGCTTGCTTCGTGCCGTCTTTAGCATAGTGCCTCCTTTTTGAGTCAGTTTTTGTAATTCGTGTGATTTTAATTGAACCAAGTCACCGTCTATCAATCCTTCATATCCTTTTCGAAAACCACTTACTTTTATATCATTTACTTCCGCAGATTTTACAATAGCGTATAATGCAGCGTTCATTCCCGGACTATCACCTCCAGAGGTAAATACACCTATATGTTTTATTTTATTAGTGCTCATTTGATGTTGGTTTTTGTAATTTTTTATCTGAAACAGAAAAATCTTGAATTGTGTTCCAAACAAATTCTGCTTCTTTCAGAAAGAACTGATGGTCTCCTTCAGATGAAGTAATTATTTGTGCGTTTGTAAATTCCCTAGATAATTTCAAGGCATTTTCTAAAGGTGCAGTAGTGTCTTTTTCTCCGTGAATAAAATGCACATCTTTATCCTTAATTTTCTTTGCTATAGCATATAAATTTGTTTTTAAAATGACTTCTGTGAGCGAATAATAATAACTCATCCAATGATGCTTTTTCGCATCTTCATAAACATCATCTGTGAGGTTATTAGGTTTGAATGCACTCGACATAAAAATGGGATGAATCATACAAATGTATTTCGAGAATTTGCTCGATGAAATCCTATCCACAAAGGAATGTGTGGACATAATTCTCTTAAATTCATCGGCATCCTTGTAAACAGGTATTCCAATAAAAACACCTGCTTTGAACCAATGAGGATGCTTCTGCAATAGAGCCATTGAAATTATAGCTCCCATAGAATGACCGGCAACAATGGTTTTTCCATCATTGAATCCTTCTTTGTTTAGTACCAATTCTAAGGCTTGCAATTGTATTGAAAGCGAATAATCACTTTGTGGCTTCGGCGAATCACCAAAACCCAAAAGGTCTATTAATAGCAAAGTGTGTGTGTTTGAAATGCTTTCTAAATTGCGCTTCCAATAATTCAATGACCCTGTTAAACCGTGTAATAAAACGAGTTTGTTTTTTCCAGAACCTACTATTTCATAATTTAAGAGTGTTATGTTGGCATCATAATCTGGGTGCTTAACAATCTTATAATGCTGATATCCTGCTATAGCCACAACAGGAAAAATGAACAATATGGATATGAGTAGTAAAGTCATGTTTTTAAACTAGATTTAGTATTTCTTTTATCACTAACCAAGACCGGGGCTTTGCCATAAAATCTATTAAAAACCATACAAGCTGTAAGGTCACCCGTTACGTTTACAGCTGTTCTGAACATTCCCAAGAGTCTTTCTACACCAATGATAATGATGATGCCTTCGGCTGGTATACCGACACTTCCCAAAACAGAAGCGAGTATCACCACACCACCTCCGGGAATGGCAGGTGTGCCAATGGAGGCAGCGACTATGGTTACGATGACTACAATAATGTTTAGTAAACTCATTTCCAATCCATAGGCTTGGGCTATGAATAGGGTGGTTATGGTTTGATAGAGTGCTGTTCCATCCATATTGACGGTTGCGCCAATAGGAATGATAAAATTGCTAATAGTCTTGTCCACCTTTAGTTCTTCCTCGGCTGTTTGAAGTGATAAGGGCATCACAGCGGCAGAGCTTGTGGTTGAAAAGGCCAATAATTGAACGTCCCTAATTTTTTTCAGGAAATTTATGGGGTTCGCTTTTCCAAGAAGCATAATCAGTCCTGAATAGAAAATCACTAAGAATAACAGACCGAGCAGGACGACTCCCACATAGTATGTAAGACCAGATAGGGAACTTAAGCCAACACTAGAGGTAAGCTGTGCCATAAGACCGAAAACGGCAACAGGCACTAGAAGCATTGACCATTTTACTACCGTCATACAGACTTCCTGTATGGCACTTAAAAGAAGCTTTACTGGGCGCAGTAAGGCATTTTCTAGTGATAGCACAGCTACACCAATAATGATTGTGAAAATCACAATGCTTAACATTTCACCACTTACCATTGATGCCAACGGATTCTCAGGAAGCAGATTTGAGATTGCATCCGGAATCGTTTCAATTCCAAAGGATAGTTCAGCACTTTCACTATTAGTTGCGGTTACATCGTTATGTTCTACTAAAGATTGTTGATGTAGAAAACGACCTGGTCTAAATATTTGGGATAGTATCGTACCAATGCTAACCGAAACTATGGTAGTGCCCAGAAAATATAATAATACGCCACCACCTAATTTCTTTAGACTATCCTTATCATTACTGGCGATTCCTGTGATGATGGAAGCCACAATCAATGGAATCATAATCATCTGTACCAATTTTAGAAATAAGACACCAGGTAATGCCAACCAGTTACCTAGAACATCGGCAGTTTCTTTCGTTATCCATCCATTTTGTGGACTCAATAGCAGACCAAATCCAACACCCAAGAATAGGGCAATGATAACTTTTAGCCATAGACGACTTTCTACCAGTTTTAAAAGGTAGTGATTGAGTGATTTAAGTGATTTTATTTCCGTCTCGAACATTTGTTAATTTGTTAGGCTATATTGATTTTATCTTCCAGATAGACACTCTGTACTGATTTTAATAATTCAACCCCCTCACTAAATGATTTTTGAAAGGCTTTTCTACCCATAATCAAACCAGAACCACCAGCTCTTTTATTGATTACGGCAGTAGTAATGGCCTCTTCCCAATCAGATTCACCTTTAGAACCCCCTCCTGAATTTATCAGTCCTATTTTACCCATATAGCAATTTGCGACTTGTAATCTACATAGGTCAATAGGGTGGTCTGTAGTGAGGGTTTCATACATATCATCATCATATTTTCCGAAGCCTATCTCTTTGAAACCAAAGTTGTTTGTAGGTAACTTTTGCTTAATGATATCTGCCTGAATGGTAACTCCTAAATGATTGGCTTGCCCTGTAACATCAGCAGCTGCGTGGTAATCTTCTTTTTTAGTTTTAAAAGCTTCATTTCGGGTATAGCACCATAGGATGGTGGCCATTCCCAAATTATGTGCTTCTTCAAAAGCTTCGGCTATTTCCTTAAGCTCTTTGTTACTTTCCTGTGAGCCAAAATAAATTGTAGCTCCTACGGCAATTGCTCCCATATCCCAAGCCGATTTTACCTTCCCAAAAAGTGTTTGGTCATATTTATTGGGATAGGTAAGCAGCTCATTATGATTAATCTTCACTATAAAAGGTATTTTATGGGCATATTTTCGCGCATTCAGTCCCAAAACACCAAAGGTGGAAGCCACACCATTACAACCTGCCTCAATGGCGAGTTTTATTATATTTTCTGGGTCAAAATAATCCGGGTTTTTATAGAATGAAAAAGTAGCACTATGCTCAATGCCTTGGTCTACAGGAAGGATGCTCAAGTAGCCTGTGCCACCAAGATTTCCGTGGTTGTACAATTGGGCAAGACTTCGCAGCACTTGTGGATTTCTGTTACTATTTAGAAATACTTTTTCAAAACTATTTTTGCTTGGTGTTTGCAACTCATCTTTTGTGATTTTTTCACAAACGTGATTCAAGTAGAAATCAGCTTTGTCTCCAAGGTTTTGTATTATGTTTTCATATGTACCCATAATTTTATTTTTTATAGTTTCCTTATATTAATTTTTCATTTTTCACATAGAAGTATTTTACAATATCCTTCCATAGTTCAGTCACCTTAACATCGTTGAACCCAGCTTTTATTAAATTCTGTTTGGTTTTACGGTTAATGTTGGCGCCCATAATATTTAATGGTATAAAATTGAACCAATCCATTAGTTTACCTAACACTTTACCATTACTTCGAACATGCTCCAACATGATGAGTTGACCATCTGGTTTTAGAACTCTTTTAATTTCCTTTAGATCTTTTACAGGATCTGGAACAGAACAGAACACACAACTTGTAATCACGGTATCGAAAGTGTTATTTTCAAAGTCCATATTTTGCACATCCATTTCAAGGAAATTGATTTTGAGTGGACTATCCTGATACTTTGCTTTGGCTTCTTCAAGCATTTTTTTACTAAAATCAATTGCAGTTATGTCAATATTTTTGGGGTAAAATGGAATGTTTTTACCCGTTCCAACACCAACCTCCAAGGTTTTACCAGTTGCTTGTGGCACTATCTCTTTTCGCCATTTTGCAAAGCCACTTGTTCCCATTGGTCTTTCTAATGAGTCAAAATATTTGGCTATTTTGTTATAGCGATTTTTTATTTTTCTATTAGTGTCCATTCGCATTTTTCTATACAATAGATAAGCTTTGATTTGTTTTTAAAATGGATTTTGCCCCATCTGTTTCAATTCCGGTAAGTGCTCTAATGGCATCAATAGTTTCAGGGATAACAATGGCTTGGTTATCGACAACGTATGCATAAAAAAGTTCGTCTCCTTGTATTTTAAGCATATCTTCCCAAAGGGCCACTTCGTACATATCGCCCCAAGGTCTTCCCATATCCAGAAACATTTCTTTAATGGTATTGTTTGAAACTAGGCCTTGGTCATATTGAATTAGTTTAATACGGCTAGATGTTTTAAGGGCGTTAAGGACTTCTTCTTTTGTGGCTTGTCTTTTCAACTTTACGTTCCAATAGTGCATATGGCTCAATGTTTCAGGTACTTTTACTGCGGAAGTCACGACATCTAAATCAGAATCAACAGTTTGGGCATCGGGTCCTTGATGACTGGGAATATCTCTTTCGGGAACCATTGTGTTCATAATACCGCCCAAATGGCTTTCCCAAGGGTCAGTTGCTCTTCTTAAAAGAGTTCCCCTTGCATAATCTAATAAATCAGCTCTTTTTAAAGCGGTCAAGGTTCTTAAAATAGACGTGGTATTACAGGAAACTACTCTTGTAGCATCCAAGTTTATAGCTGATTTATAATTATTTTCGGCACTAAAGGAATGCCCTGTGGTTTTGTGCTTTTCGCCTCCTTGAACAATAAATTTTATACCTTTTGCTTTATAGATTTCTACATTTTTAGCGGCTATGTTTTTTGGCGTACAGTCCACTACCAAATCAATCTTTTTCAAAAGCCCCTCCATACTTCCTTTTACCGAAATTCCTTCGGACTTCATTTTATCAGCTGCTTCTTCAGTGGCTGCGTAGATATCATACTCTTTTCTAACGGCGTTTTGTATGCGCCAATCGCTTATGATATCGCAAACACCTGCTAGTTCCATATCATCCTGAAGTGCAATTGCATCAGCAACCCTTTTACCAATGACACCATATCCTATTACTGCTATTTTTTTCATTGTTTTACTATTTTATTTGTTATTATTTTTCTTGAACTTTTAATTAAAATGATTGAACCGATTATTCCTGCAATAAGAGAGGAAAACAGAATGCCGATTTTTGCCGTATAAATGAATTCTTCATTTACAAAAGCCAATTCATTGATGAACAAAGACATTGTGAATCCGATTCCTGCCAGAAATGCGACACCATATAGTTGATTCCAATTTACTGCATCGGGTAATTTGGCTAGTTTTAAAGCTACAAGTAGCCTTGAAATTGATACAATGCCAATGGACTTTCCTAAAATTAATCCTGCGCCAATACCTAAACTAATGGGATTGAGTAAAACCTGACCAACTTCACCATGCAAGTGAATCCCTGCATTTGCCAATGCAAAAAGAGGTAGCACTAAAAAGCTCACAATAGGATTTAATGCTTTTTCTAACTTTTGAAGAGGTGTTTCGGCTTCTGAACTTGTTGACTTGATTTCTTCCAGTATTTCGAGTTGCTCACTAGAAATGAGTGCTCCTTTTACTGGTTTTATTTGCGTAAAACGTGAATGAAGCGCACTTAAACGTTTTAGAAAAGTATCTTCCTTAATTTTTACACGTCCTGGAATAGCAATAGCTGTCAGTATACCGGCAATAGTAGGATGAACTCCAGAGAAAAAGAAAGCCAGCCATACACCACCTATCCCTATAATGGCATAAAACCAAGTTTTTCTGACGCCCGCATAATTGCCAATTATTAATAATCCAAAGAAAAGAAGTGCGTGGAACAAGTCCATTGTTGAAATGCCCGATGTATAAAAGAGCGCTATTACCAAGACACCTCCCAAGTCATCAACGATTGCAAGCGTTACCAAAAATACTCGTAGAGCTACGGGTAAACGCTTTCCAAAAAGTGCCAATACACCCAAAGAAAATGCAATATCTGTTGCCATAGGAATGCCCCAGCCTTGAGAAGCTTCACCCGTGGTGTTAAATAGAAAATAAATAAAGGCAGGAAAAACCATGCCACCTATAGCAGCGCCAATAGGAAGTACAGCATTTTGAAGAGTTGAAAGTTTTCCGCCCAATATTTCTCTTTTTAATTCCAGTCCTACTTGAAGGAAGAACAATGCCATCAGACCATCGTTAATCCAAAGTAACAGCGGTTCAGTAATTTCAAAACGGCCTATGGCAAATGAGATTTCGGTTTTCATTAAACTGCGGTATATTTCTTGCCAAGGGGAATTGGCCCATATCATTGCAATGATGACAGCAATGAGAAGTACAATACCTGTGTTATTCAAGCCTTTTGAGGTAGCATTGAATACACTATGAATTCCACTATATGTTTTAGTTTTCAACATTATCGGGTTATATTTTCAACTTCTTCTTTATTATCTATTTTGGGTTTTGTTTGTTGATTAACGGTTTGTGGCTTAAAATTTCTAATAATCAGGCGGTTGCTCTTTTCATAAGTGAAATAGCTTACCGCCCAATTAAAACCAACCATCAATCTATTTCTAAATCCGCTTATGGATAATAAGTGTACAATTGACCATAAGAGCCAAGCGAAATAACCTGCAAATTTGAATTTGCCCAAATCAGCAACTGCCTTACGTTTTCCTACGGTAGCCAAGGAACCTTTATCTTTATAGTGAAAAGGTTTTATGTGTTTGTTTTTCATAAGCTTCAACAAGGATTCACCAAGATATTTGCCTTGTTGAATCGCTGTTTGAGCCACCTGTGGATGCCCTTTTGGTGTGTTTTCTGTAATCATAGCCGCTATGTCGCCTATGGCAAAAATGTTTTTAAAACCTTCTACTTTTAAATAGGAATCGGTTTTAATCCGGTTGCCTTTTACTACGTGTTTTTCTTCTACACCTTTCGGGAATTGACCTTTTACGCCAGCTGTCCAGATTAGGTTTTTTGCTAAAATTTTCTTTCCACTTTTTGTGCTAACCTCTGAACCGTCATAGTCACTTACCGACTCATTGAATAGTACCTTTACATTCAAGTCTTTCAAATACTCTAAAGTTTTTGATGACGCTTTGTCTGACATTGTGCTTAACAACTCCTCATTAGCCTCTATTAAGTAAATGTTCATAATGGAAGAAGGATACTCTGGATAATCCTTCGGTAGAATATACTTGCAAAATTCAGCCAAAGCTCCTGCCATTTCTACGCCAGCAGGACCACCACCAACGATAACGAAATTTGTTAGGGCATCCCGTTCATCATCATTACAGGTAATGGCTGCTTGCTCCAGGTTTTGCAGCATCATATGACGAATGTTCAGGGAATCGCGAATATCCTTCATTCCCAAACTGTTCTGGGCTACGGAATCCATTCCGAAAAAATTGGTGGTCGTACCAGTTGCAAGTACCAGATAGTCGTAGTGAACTTTTCCTTTTGAAGTTATTAGTGTATTTGATGAGGGTTGAATTTCTTCGACTTCGGCCAAACGGAACACTACATTTTTATAACCTTTAAATTGTTTTCTAAATGGAAACACAATGCTGTCAGGCTCCAAGGCACTCGTTGCCACTTGATAGAATAAAGGTTGAAATTGATGAAAGTTGTTTTTGTCGAACAGTACCACCTGCACCTCTTTGTGTTTCAGTTTTTCTACCAATGCTAAACCTGCAAATCCGCCGCCAATGATAACTACGCGAGGTAAGCTAGAATCTGGAAGGCAGATATCATCCGTTACCTTGCAGCTAGATTTATTTGTGCTATTATTTGAGTGTTTGACATTCATATTTATTTTTTTATCATTGGTGTTGGCAATAGTTTACTTTACGCCCTTATCTTTTACAATCATTACTGAACATTTGGCGTGTGTTGCCAAATACTGTGAAACAGAGCCTAATAGAAAGCGTGAAAATGCTCCCTGCCCTTGCGAGCCCACTACAATCAAATCTGCATCAAACGATTCTGCTTTTTCAAGAATAGCACTTTTAGGTAACCCGCTAACTACGCTAGTAGTTATGATGAGTTCTTCGTTTTTACTCTTTAGAACATTACTAGCTTCCGAAACAATTTTGTCACCTAATTTTTGGGCACCGCTGATGAACTCTTCAAAGTAATTGTTCAAGCTTCCGCCCATAGTCATCAGTTCTGGTGTTGACATCGCTGGATGCTCATAAACGTTTATAATACTAATTTCACTATCATCTGGTAGTGGCATTTTTACGAGTTCATTAACAGCCTCTTTACTAAAATCTGAACCATCTATTGCTAACACTATTTTCATCATTTGAATGTTTTATCATTTATGTGTATTATGCTTTATTCTTACTTACAAAATCTTGAGCATCTTCTTTAGAAGCGAAATAAAAAACACTTCCGTTGCTTTTGTCCTGAACAATGACTGCCGAAGCTTTATCTACCTTTGTTTTATTAAGTGGATTATTTCCGAAGCGGACATCATCTATATTTTTCTGAAGTTTTTCAACACAGCCTTGACAGCACCCGTAGTAAGTTGTGCCATCTACATCTATTGGTATTTGTTTTACCCCCATAAATCTGTCATTAACCATACATACTTTATCGTTTGGCACAATTTCATAAGCTACTTGAGGTGTAACAACAGGATTCGTTTGGATTAGATTTGTTTTCGTGACTAAAAGTGTTGCTGTTTCAGCCTTTTCTTTTTTCTCGTTGGAACACGAAAGCAGTATGATTGAGGCCACAATCAAAAATACAATACTGATTAATAGCTTATAGATTCTTCTGCTTGGATTTTCTACTATAACTGCTATAGGTTTTTGGTTCTGTTGTTTAAATTGTCTTCGTTTCATTTTTAAATTATTATTAATTATGATTTTTATTTAAGCTTATTAGTTTGTGCCAATACAAGTGTTCATATAAGCCAGACCAGTACATCCCAAAAGTGAAGGCAAATAATAGTTCCTCGATGGGAATTCCTAAAATAAGAATATGGGTAAGGTTGTCGAGATTCCAATACATTTCTACATATAGGGGATAAAATGGAAGGATACTTCCAAAGTATATGAAATACAATATGGTAAACAAGATGCCCCCTACCCATATCTTTCTTTTTAAGTCTGGGCGACAGTATAGCGTGATTAAACCCCCAATAAATAAGGCCATAATGCCACAATAAATATGATTGAGTGTTGTAAACAGCGCCAATATGAGAAACACTATTGCTGGTATAAAGAGAATATAAATGTGTAATCGATGTCTTTGGTGACCACGCTCGCTATGAGGAATTTCAACGAGGCTTCGTTTAAAAATAAGGTTGTAGAGTACCGTGCCAATTCCGCCAATAGCAAAAGAAAAAATAAGGCTCTCTATGTCAAAACCTGTTTTTTCTGCCAAATCGAATAGCGAAGGTGGAAACCAATATTCTGGCACAAATAAGGGCTCTGTTAACCCAAAAGGCATAGTGATGAGGCTCATTTTGAGCATTTCTTTTCTTGATTCTTTTTTGTACAGAAAGATGCCCGCCCAAAGAGCAAGAATAATTAATGACCATATAAACCAGACGTATTGCATAAGATTACGCCTCCTATTTTTTTACTTTTATTTGAGCGTTGTAAAAAGCTCCTATACAAGCACCAATAAGCCATCCTATAATAAATGTTTGTACAATGCCAAAGAACGCTTCCAATAGTGGTACATCCATTCTTATAATATTAGTAGTGTCTAACCCGTGTAAAAGGCTGTTGAAAAAAGATATTGTACCTTCTTGACCTGCCGTTGCCATTACAATCATACAGCCTATATAAATTAAGGCACCAGTAAGACCGAAGGCAAATCCTAGTTTTTTTACATTAAATCGATTCATAATTTCTAGTTTTTAATTAGTTGTCAGAGTTTAAAGTCTTTTTTGATTCCTCAAATTCTTCCTTGGATATGAAACCCTCGGCGAATCGCTTTTTAAGGATGTCTAAAGGATTTTCTTTCTTTGTTTTTTGATATGGTATATCTGCTGGGATAAAGAATATCCAAGCAATCAATACTATCCATATAATCCACCATATTAGGTGCATACCTCCAAAATGTCCGTCGTAAAAATGCATAATGTTTAATTTTTAGTTGTTATTGTTTTATTTCTGTAATTGTATATCCGTTTAATTTGCTGAGCTGTTTTTGCAATTCATCAATTGAAAGGTTTTCTTTCATCGTGATGAGTGTAGCCCCTTTTGGTGCCAGAAAAATTTCTGCTTTTTCTATGTTGGGATGTGCTTCTAAGTTTTTCTTGATCCGAGCAACACATCCACCACAACTAATACCGTTTATTTGAAATTTTTGCTTCATTGTTTTAAGTATTTAGTGATGTTGATGCCCTTTGTGTTCTTTTTTTGTTTCAGCCGAAGATGTTCCTTCACCATGTTTACGATTATGCTGTTTTTCTGAATGACTATGCCCTCCATGACCATGTGAGCCATGAGGCATAAACAAGTGAATGGCAAACATAAAAATGATAAAAATGAAGAGGGATGAACCTTCTCCTATACCAAATGATGGCGCTAAAAAGATGAACAGTAGTGGCAGACCACATTCGATGACCATCCATATCCAGTGATTTTTCATTGTCTCTTTTTTTAGATTAGTGATGTGAAGAATGGTCTTCTTCATTTGGCTGGGAACCCTCATCATTATTGTTCATCATATCCATTCCTTTGTCACCCATCATTTTCATGCAGGATTGCATACAATCTTCACTCATCATGCCTTTTTGGTGCATCATCTTCATCATATTACCCATCATTTTGCCGTCTTTCATCATTCCTTGCATCATATTCTTCATCATCATACTATCTTTCATCATCATCTGCATTCCTTGACCTTTCATCATATTTCCCATCATTTTTTTGTTGCCTTGCATCATTTGCATGGCGTGATTGTTACCTTGCATTGTTGCCATAAATTCTGTCATGAAATCGTGGTTTTCTGAAATTGTTTTTATGATTTCACTTCGTGTTTCAGAATTTTCGAGCATCGCTTTTACGTCAGTTTCTTGACTACAACTGTTAAAGCTTAAAAGCCCAATTGCAGATAAAATAATTGCTAGTTTTTTCATAATATTTATTTTTAGTTAAACATTCATTTGTAATTAATAATCACATTCCCAAAACTCATTTTAAATTGCAGGTAAGGGAATGTGTTATCAGCTATTAATTGGCAGATTTTAGAAATTCCAATATCTTACTACTTTCTTTTTCTGTTAAATTTGCCCGAACTCTCATATGTAAACTTATGGTCTCCCAATCAGTATCATTATAGTCTGCTGGCGAAGGTGCTAAATGACACCTGTTACAAGTTTCTCCCCATAATTGTGCGCCAGACTTTTCAATTTTAAATTCGTCTTCAACATCTGTAACAGCTGTATATTTATCCTTTGTAGAGGAACAGCTTACAATTACTACCCCTGTTACAAGTAGCATTAAACTGATTAGAATTATTTTATTTATTGTTTTCATGATTTCTGTATTTATATGTTTATTAGAATCCAATTGCCCAGTGTACAAAGAAGCCATCAGTTGTACCACCACCATCGTGACCACCAACAGCGTCGGTTGTCTGGTATGCCACTTTTATAACTGACCTCCAGGTTAGCCAATAGTTTAGCCCAAAGGCATATTGATCAGACTGTTCTTCCCATTCAGCGCCTTCCGGTGTATTGAGATTTGAATACCTCCCAACGAGCTCTAACTTTTTCAGAAAATCACTATTAGCCATTGTTGGGCGATAGCTTATTTGGGCGTAGAGCGAGTTGCTTTTATTGTCGAAGGTATATTCCTCTTCATCCCCATCTTCATGTACTTCAGTATAAGTAGCGCCATCAATATCAGAGTTATTGTATTGCCCCTTAATATCAATAAATCCTTTAATTGCTGGTATTTGTTTTACAAAAGCAAAATCGATTGCATATAAGAATGCACCAACATTTTCGTAATCTGAATCTCTAGCCCCAACTTTACTTGTTGAATATGTAGAAAAACCTATTTCAGTTGAGGAATCTGCAAAAGGTAATAGTCCAATACGACCTCCAAAAGCTTTACTATTATTGTTATCTTCAAAATTTTGAAACAATAGCATCCCTGCTTCTTCAGGCTCTTCACTACCATCCTTTAGTCTTGGACCATTTGTAGAATACACAGAATAATTCAGTTTTGGTCCCCCAAGATCAAAAGCACCTCGAAGTTCTACACCAATGCCAGAAGAAGGCGCAATACCATCATGACCAAAGCCTAGAGGTCTTGTAGGAAGCCGGTTAATCCAAGCTGGGTGTAATCTTTCCATAAATGTACCGAATGGAAGCAGAAACTTACCTGCTCGAACGGTCATGTTTTTATTAAGAACATACATGACGTCAGCATATTCTAAACCAACTTCAAGCTCATTACCTTCTAATACAAACTCTAGCTCTGCCTCGAACATAAGTCTATCAGAATGTTTGAATAAAAAGATGGGTGCAAAGGCGGACCCTACGTATGATGATTCTGTCTCTTCATCGTTGCTTAAAGTATTTAACCCTGTATGACCATAACCTCTAATCATAAACTGGGTTTTACTTGGTTTAAAAGGTTCTGAGGTTCTTGTACTGTCAGTATTAAAATCATTATATGTTTGGCTAAATGCCATTTGAGTAAATACAATGATTACTGTTATTAGAATTAGCTTTTTCATTATTTGAGTGTTCTTAGATAATTAATAATTTCCCAACGTTTTTTTTCTGGAATAGATGTCTTATAAGAAGGCATGGGTGATCGTCCTTGTTCTATTTTCCAGAATATTGCGCCGTCTGATTGTGATTGAAAAGTTGCACTTGTCAAATCTGCTGGTTTAGGTGTTAAACCCGCACCTGCCATTCCGTCTCCTTTTCCTTTTGGCCCATGGCATACAAAGCATAACATCTTATACACTTTCTTACCCGAAGCAACAGTTTTTGCGTCACCTTTTAAGGGGTTTACAATTTTATCTGCACTTGCTGGTGCTACCCATTTTTTTTGCTGTACAGCTTCGTATCCATTTTTGGGTTTATGAGTGAAACTTACAAACAAGACATACATCGTGCTCGCAAAAATGATGCTCACTAAGATTCTTTTTGTTTTCATAATTATTGATTTTAGTTGTTGTTAAATGTATTTGTATAGCAGATTAATCATCTGCATAACTTTCGTTGTTATTTATATAATTTCATCATAGAAGTTTCGTTCCCAGCCCTCTGCATTTTTATAATCTGTCATACTCATTCCTGTTTCTGCTTTGAATTGTCTAGACAAGTGGTTTACACTGCTGTAGTCTAATAAGTAGCCTATATCAGAAAATGAATGCTGTTTCAGCTGAATGAGTTCCTTAACTTTCTCTATTTTTAATTTGATAAAGAACTTTTCAATAGTTATCCTTTCATTGGCAGAAAATAATTTGCTTAACATTTTATAGTCGCGGTGTAACGCCGAGGATAAGAGTTCTGAAGTCTTAACTTTTATGTGCAACGGTAGTTCAGCAAGTTGCTCAATTAGAAGGATTTTGATTCTTTCAACTAACATTTCCTCTTCACTTTGAACTATTTCAAAACCATTAGCGTGAAGCACATTTGCCACGTTTTCGGTAATTGTATTGTCATTTTCATGAGGTGCTTCCACCAATAGCCTTCCTAACTCTAGTGAGAGTACTGTAATACCCAATTCATGCAGCTCCTGCTTTATTACCTTCAGACATCTGCTGCAGACCATATTCTTAATCCAAAATTCTTTTGGCGAACTCATTATATAACTGGTATTGCCATTGCGCACTATGCTCAATAGTTTGTAAGGCATTGGCCTTACAGGTTTAATTTATTTGATAAATTATGTTGTTGGGAAACGAGTACAACAACGCTTAGCCAGAAGTAATTCTTTGGCTATAATTGAGTGTGCAGATTGATGCGTTCAATCTGCAAGGAAGAAAATCAAATTAAGTAAGTCTCGTGTAGAATATGTATCTCCTTGGATAGTAAGGGCGGCCTATACGCCTCAAAAGGAACTGTATTTTTTTCTAGTCCTTCAAAAAGGTTGATATACGAGTAAATAAATGTATTTAAGAAAACGAAGGTGTCTACTTCTAAAATGGGATTTGATTTTTTAAAAGTATCACTAGCTTCTTTTAGAATAGTTTGATTGTCACAACAATCTTTTTCTTGTAAAGTGGTGCATTTTTTAAAAGGATTATCTTTTTTTTGCACCTTATCCTTACAGGCTTTAGCTTTACTTAAAAATGCCATATCCACTAATTCGTCACAGCAAAAATGCATATTCGCCGTAAAGGAAGTAGTTGACAACAATACAATTGCCGCCAAAAAGAAAGACAATATTTTAGTAAAAAATGTTTTCACATTGTAAAGTTAAGAAATTTTGTTTAACATTTGGAAAATTGATAAAAACAAATAAATGTATCTAATACATTAAAAATCAGATTTTTATAATTAAACCCAATATTTCAATTATTCAAAAGTAATATTAAAGGTTAAACAGAAATATGATATATATCATCTAGAAGTAAAATATGTATTGATAAGTTTGAACAGTTAAAATAAAAAATTCTCAAAAAATTATAATGAAGAGACCATCGATAACAATGATAATAATCATGATGAGGCAATTAGGATTTTCTTGAGAGAAAATAAATGAATTTGCTTTTGAATATGAATCTGTTGAACGAGACTTTCATCAGAAAATTAAGATTAACATAGAGATACTTGTTTTTAGTGAAAAAAGAACTGTAAAAAAGAGCACTAGGATAAAACTGTATCAAAAATAGAATAAAACACTAGAATTAGTAGATGAAATTAAACTCAAAAATCCATCTTACTTAAAAGCTCTGTCCGAAAAACGAAATTTTGATGGCACTGCTCATCCGAAGTTAAAAGTTTTTTATAAAGATGATTTATATTAATCATCTAACTTTGACCATGGCAATGCACCCTGAGAGATAAAAGGATTTGTAGAGTACATTATAGGATTGACTCAATCAGCTAAATAGAATTCTAAAATTATGTTAAACAAAATTAAAGTGTTAAAATTTTTGTAGCTTTGCATTATAAATGAAAAAACCTTTCCATAAAATAGCATCATTTTGTATGGCACTTTTAGTGTTCATCTCAACGTTGTCTTTCACGGTTGAAAGTCACTATTGTGGTAATGTTTTGGTGGATTCTTCTATTTTTGGTACAGTTGAATCTTGTGGTATGGAGGTCCAACAGAAAGAGCCATCTTCATCAACAGATTGTGACATTACTAAAAAAGATTGTTGTAGTGATGAACAATTAATAGTTGATGGGCAAGATAATTTAAAAATTTCTTTCGATAAATTAGATAAAGAGCAACAGTTATTAGTTGCCACTTTCGTCTACTCTTACATAAATCTGTTTACAGAATTACAAACAGAAAACATCCCTTTTAGAGATTACTCTCCTCCTCCCTTGGTCAGGGACGTTCAAGTTTTAGACCAAACCTTCCTTATTTGATTTTTAAGTAATTAGTACTGAAGTCCAACATTAAATTGTATGGGCTAAACTGCTTGTTTTTTGTTTTTAAAAGCAAAAATTATAATTACTTAAAACTCATTTTTATGCTAAATAAAAGCATCAAATTTTTAATAGAAAATAAATTAGTAGCTGTTTTGTTACTAGCTTTATTCGTGGCTTGGGGTGTTGTAAATGCACCTTTTGAATGGAATACTGGTTCTCTACCACGCAATCCTGTAGCCGTAGACGCCATACCAGATATAGGTGAAAACCAACAAATTGTATTTACAAAATGGGATGGTCGTTCCCCTCAAGATATTGAGGACCAAATTACTTATCCGCTAACCACATCACTTCTAGGAATTCCAGGGGTTAAAACTATACGTAGCTCTTCAATGTTTGGATTTTCCAGTATCTACATCATTTTTGAAGAAGATATTGAGTTCTACTGGAGCCGAAGTCGTATTCTCGAAAAATTAAATTCATTACCGGCAGGATTGCTTCCCGATGGTGTTAATCCAGCACTTGGCCCTGATGCGACAGGTCTTGGACAGATATATTGGTACACCCTTGAAGGCCGTGACGAAAATGGAAATGTGACTGGTGGTTGGGATTTACAAGAACTGCGGAGTATTCAAGATTTCTATGTAAAGTACGCTATGTCTTCCGCAAGCGGTGTTTCAGAAGTGGCTTCAATTGGTGGCTACGTTTTGGAATATCAAGTAGATGTCAATCCAGAGTTGATGAAACAATATAAAATTGGTTTAAATGAAGTTGTAAAGGCAGTTAAACAAAGTAATCGAGATGTTGGAGCTCAAACATTAGAAATCAATCAAGCAGAATATCTTATTCGTGGTTTAGGATATGTCAAGTCTATTTCCGACTTGGAGAATGCAGTAGTAACATCAGAAGATTTTACTTCAATACGTTTAAAAGACATTGCAAAAGTGTCTCACGGTCCCGCAACTAGGAGAGGACTTTTAGATAAAGAAGGTGCCGAAGTTGTGGGAGGAGTTGTTGTGGCGCGATATGGTGCTAACCCGATGGAGGTAATAAATAATGTTAAGGAGAAAATAAGTGAACTAAGTTCTGGTTTACCATCCAAAACGTTGAGTGATGGTAGAACATCGCAGTTAACCATCGTTCCCTTTTATGATAGAACTGAACTTATTCAAGAAACTCTGGGTACGCTTGATGAAGCACTAACATTAGAGATTTTGATTACCATTTTCGTAATCATCATAATGGTATTCAATTTAAGAGCTTCTGTACTTATTTCGGGATTATTGCCCGTAGCTGTACTAATGGTTTTTATTTCAATGAAACTATTTAATGTAGATGCCAATATAGTGGCTTTATCAGGTATCGCTATTGCTATTGGTACAATGGTCGATGTAGGTGTTATTCTATCCGAAAATGTCCTACGGCATATTGATGATAATGATGAAAACCTACCAATGAATACCGTTGTGTATAATGCAACTGCCGAAGTCTCTGGAGCCATATTGACAGCGGTAATGACCACTATTATAAGTTTTATTCCTGTATTCACAATGATTGGTGCCGAAGGAAAATTATTTAGACCGTTGGCTTTTACCAAAACCTCTGCATTAACTGCATCGCTTATTGTAGCCTTGTTTTTAATACCGCCCTTTGCAGCATATTTGTTTAAAAAGAGAAACATTAAGACTTCCTTTAGTTATATGCTTAATGGAGCAATGATTATTCTCGGTGTTCTTTCCATTATTTTTGGATATCCTCTTGGGTTAATATTAATAGCATTTGGCGTTGTTGGCTTCCTTTCACTAAAAGAAAAAATTACACCAAAACGTGCTAATATCATTAACATATTTGTTTCTGCTTTAGCAATCATATTTTTACTGGCAGAGTATTGGAGACCATTGGGAGTGGATAGAAGTATTCTTATAAACTTAATCTTCGTTGGTCTTATCTGTTTTGGTCTTCTTGGTGTATTTACCTTATTTAGAAATTACTATGTGCGAATTTTAAATTGGGCATTGCGCAATAAGCTGTTATTTCTTTCAGTACCTACTGCCATTATAATTTTTGGAGTAATGATTATGCGTAATACTGGTAAAGAATTTATGCCGTCACTAAACGAAGGTTCTTTCCTCTTAATGCCTACTTCAATGCCACACGCAGGTGTAGAAGAAAATAAGCGGGTATTACAGCAATTGGATATGGCAGTAGCCAGCATACCAGAAATTGAAACTGTAGTTGGTAAATCTGGAAGAACCGAGTCCGCACTTGACCCTGCGCCGTTATCGATGTATGAGAATGTAATTCAGTATAAGTCGGAGTATATTTTAAATGAAAAAAGAGACAGACAACGTTTTAAAGTAGATAATGATGGGCTTTTTATTCTCAAAGATGGAAGCTTGGTTGTCAACCCTAATAGCGAAGTAAATGAAGGAACTGACTACGATATTTCAAAAACCAAAGACCCATTTTCAGTTCGTCGTTCACAACTGATACCAGATGATGATGGTGAATACTACAGAAACTGGCGACCAGAAATTGAATCACCAGATGATATTTGGAAGGAGATTGTTAGGGTTACTAAGCTTCCTGGAGTTACTTCTGCACCTAAACTGCAACCCATTGAAACACGCTTGGTAATGTTGCAAACGGGTATGCGAGCACCAATGGGAATTAAGGTAAAAGGCCAAGATTTAAATGAGATTGAAGCATTTGGAGTACAATTAGAAGATATTCTCAAGCAAGCCGATGGAGTTAAGGATGAAGCTGTTTTTGCAGACCGTATTGTAGGGAAGCCTTATCTATTGTTAGATATCGATAGAGAACGGCTTGCGCGTTATGGGATTTCCATAGAACAGGTACAGCAAGTCATTCAAGTATCTGTTGGTGGGATGGTACTAACTCAAACCGTTGAAGGTAGAGAACGTTATGGTATACGTGTGCGATATCCAAGAGAGCTACGTGCAAATCCAAGTGATTTAAAAGATATTTATGTTCCCGTAGAAAAGGGAACCCCAGTGCCGTTGAGTGAACTTGTTACAATTCGTTACGAACAAGGCCCACAAATTATAAAAAGTGAAGATACATTCTTGATAGGTTATGTTCTGTTCGATAAGTTAGATGGTTATGCCGAAGTAGATGTAGTTGAAAACGCCCAAGCCCTTATTCAAGAAAAAATTGACAGTGGCGAACTTATTGTGCCAAAAGGAATTAATTATCGATTTACTGGTACATACGAAAATCAATTAAGAGCAGAGAAAACACTTGGTGTTGTGGTGCCTTTGGCGTTAGCAATTATTTTTCTCATTCTCTATTTTCAGTTCCGTTCTGTTGGTACATCCTTAATGGTGTTTACAGGTATTGCGGTAGCTTTTGCTGGAGGATTTTTAATGATTTGGTTCTATGGACAAGACTGGTTTTTGAATTTTAGCTTCTTTGGTGAAAACCTTCGAGACCTTTTTCAAATGCATACCATAAACTTGAGCGTTGCGGTTTGGGTCGGGTTTATTGCCCTTTTCGGAATAGCAACAGATGATGGTGTGGTAATGGCGACTTATCTAACACAAACGTTTGACAGGAACAAACCTAAAGACAGAAAAGGAATAAGGGCGTCTGTAGTTGAAGCTGGGGAAAAACGTATTCGACCTTGTTTGATGACAACGGCAACTACCATTCTTGCTTTACTGCCTGTACTAACATCGACAGGTCGTGGTAGTGATATAATGATACCAATGGCAATTCCATCCTTTGGAGGGATGTTAATTGCACTTATAACCCTATTTGTTGTACCGGTATTATTTAGCTGGAAACACGAATTTCAATTAAAAAGAGCTACAAAATGAGATATGTAATTGTAATAGGAATTGCTTTTTTTGCTTTAGCCAAAACGAATGCACAAGATTTGACAACGTACATTCAGGAAGCTGAAAAGAATAATCCAGAGATTCAAGCTTTTGAATTGCGGTATAATATAGCTGAAGAAAAAGTTAATGAAGCCAATTGGCTGCCCAATACGCTTGTTGGCGCGGGTTATTTTGTAAGTGAACCCGAAACCAGAACAGGAGCACAACGTGCTCGATTTTCGGTATCACAAATGCTACCTTGGTTTGGAACTATTACCGCAAGGGAAAATTATGCCAGTTCAATGGCAGAAACTCAATATGTAGATATTGCGATTGCAAAGCGAAAACTTGCACTTGCAGTTTCTCAATCTTATTACGAGCTATACGCTATCAGAGCAAAACAATTGGTGCTGGATAAGAACATTGAACTTTTAGAAACCTATGAACGTTTGGCGTTGACTTCAGTAGAAGTTGGTAAGGCATCTGCTGTGGATGTTCTTCGCCTTCAAATAAGGCAAAATGAACTTGTACAGCAAAAAGAAGTATTGGAGCAAGATTATCTTGCGGAACAGGTAAAATTCAATAATCTATTAAATCGTGATGAGGATATTACGGTAAGCGTAGTTGAAGATATGTTTATTCCAGATGAGGACGAATTAATCTTATCCGAAAACCTTCAGTTAAACCCAGAACTCATAAAGTATGATAAGCTATATGAATCGGTTGAGCAATCAGAGTTATTAAACCAAAAAGAAAGTGCACCAAGTATAGGTTTTGGTTTGGATTATGTGCCAGTTTCTGAACGCCCTGATTTGAGTTTCAGTGATAACGGAAAAGACATTGTAATGCCAATGGTTACACTTTCCATTCCAATTTTTAACAATAAGTATAAGTCCGTAACAAAGCAGAATGAATTAAAACAGTTACAAATACAATCTCAAAAAGCGGATAGGCTCAACAAACTTGAGACGCTACTCGCAGATGCACAATATAATAGAGAGACAACAAGAATTAAGTTCAATATTCAATCAGATAATTTGAAGCAAGCCAATGACGCTGAAGAAATCCTAATAAAAAATTATGAGACGGGTACTATTGATTTTAATGATGTATTAGATGTACAAGAGTTACAGTTAAAATTTCAAATCAATCTTATTGAATCTATTAAAGGCTATTATATACAATATGCCTTGATTAATTACTTGACACAATAAAAATGAAAACACTTAAAACAATCACATTATTGCTATTTACCTCATTCACATTTGCCCAAATTGGTACAAACGGCGATGACAGAAAAGAAGAAGGGCGACATATTAAGGAGTATAACCTGACTATTGAGAAGAATGAAATGACACTTGGTGGTGTAACTGCAAAAGCAATGACTATCAACGGCAGTATTCCTGGTCCTACATTAGAATTTGATGAAGGTGACCTTGCGATTATCAATGTAACTAATAAAATGGATGTAGAAACTTCTGTGCATTGGCATGGGTTGATACTTCCAAATTACTATGATGGTGTTCCTTATTTAAATACACCGCCAATTGAACCCGGAGAGACGTTTCAATACAGAATCCCTATTAACCAATCAGGTACCTATTGGTACCATTCCCATACTATGCTTCAAGAACAGAAAGGGGTTTATGGTTCAATAATCATTCAACCAAAAGAAAGAACATTGGATTATGATAAAGAATTGGTAGTGGTATTGTCTGATTGGACCAATGAAAAACCAATGAATGTGCTACGTAACTTAAAAAGAGGGAACGAGTGGTATCAGGTAAAAAAGGGTACTGCAGTACCGTTGAGTCGAGTCATTAAAGAAGGTGCATTGGGAGCACAATTTAAGTTTTGGCGAGACCGTATGGAAGGCGCTGATATTTCAGATATCTACTACCCTGCATTTTTAACCAATGGTAAAAAACTAGCAGAGTACCCAGAATTTCAACCAGGTGAAAAAATCAGACTTCGTTTTATAAATGCCTCTGCATCCACTTATTATTGGATGGATTTTGGAGGAGGCAACCCAACGATAGTTTCAAGTGATGGTATAGATGTACAACCGGTACATAAAAGCCGATTTCTTTTTGGTATTGCCGAAACCTATGATGTAATTGTCACCATTCCAGAAGGTACAGTAGAAATTACTGCCACGGCACAGGATGGCTCTGGTGATACCTCTTTACGTATAGGACAAGGAACACTTTATCCCGCAGAAAGAATTGATAGACCAGACAAAGTGGAAATGATGAAGCAAATGGCAAAAATGGATATGAAGATGGGCGCGCCTGCAATGGTAGGAAATCAAAAGAAAAAAACACCAGAGTTTTTGATGCAGAAATATGGAATGAAGATGAAGATGGATATGAAAGATGGACAGATGAACATGGATAT
Source organism: Winogradskyella sp. (assembly GCA_030149115.1). GTDB lineage: Bacteria > Bacteroidota > Bacteroidia > Flavobacteriales > Flavobacteriaceae > Winogradskyella. The sequence continues at coordinate 28,170 of JASBSE010000353.1, forward strand.
GCCCGATAAGATGTCCATGAAGGATGGTGCAATGAGTGATAAAATGAATATGGATGACCATATGAACCATATTGGACCAATGAAGCAAAAAGACTCCACTTCATTTGATTACAGTACTCGTAAAACCTATTTCAACTATGATTTTTTAAAGGCAAAAGAAAAAAACACATATGAAGCAGATTTACCTGTTAATGACATTTTGCTTAATCTGACAGGAAATATGCAACGCTATGTTTGGAGTATGAATGGCGTGCCCTTATCAGAAACCGATAAAATAAAAATCAAAAGTGGAGAGGTCACAAGAATTACCTTGAACAACCTTACTATGATGCACCATCCAATGCATTTACACGGACATTACTTTAGGGTAATCAACGAAAACGGGGAACGCTCGCCCTTAAAACATACTGTTAATGTACCACCGATGCAAAAAGTGGTCATCGAATTTTATAACGAAGAATATGGTGACTGGTTCTTTCATTGTCACGTATTATATCATATGATGGGTGGTATGGCACGCGTATTTAGTTATGATACACCAAGGGATGAAAGAATGAAGGATTATCCAGTTCAAAAACTAATTGACGAGACAGACCACTATTATTCTTGGGGAGCTGGGCGCATAGGTTCAAATTTTAATGAGCTTTTTTTGATTTCGAGCAACATCCGAAATGAATTTGGACTACGTGCCGAGTTTGATTATAACCAAAATGCCGAGATAGAGGTGAACT
>JASBSE010000371.1 GCA_030149115.1 Winogradskyella sp.
GATGAGCCAGGTGTTTATCTGGTAAATTTGGATATTCATGATACTAATATGGATAATTATATGGATGGTTGCTCAAATGGTAATGCTATAAACCAAGTGATTAGAGTTTCAGGAGCTCCAGACTTTACAGGTACTCAAGCAGATGATAACACTTTGTGTTTTGGAGATACAACAACGATACAAGGGGTAGCAGACCCCTTATTGTTGTTTTATAATTGTCCTCCACCAGAAAGTGAAGTAACCTTTTTGCCAGATGGTAGTGGAGCTGCCTATAGTACATGTATCAACGTTACATGTTTTGATAATGAAGCTGTGCTAACAGATGTTTCTCAAATACTTGATATTTGTATGAATATAGAGCATTCATACTCTGGAGATTTGGATATTTTTATTCAAAGTCCAAACGGACAAGAAGTAAGGTTGTTCGATCAAGCAGGTGGTGGAACATATTTTGGAGGAGCTAATGACAACGAAACTCTTGATCCGGGAATTGGTGAAGACTATTGTTTTTCTATGAATGCAACCACTTTTCTTGCTAATGCGCCTACCGAGCTTAATGGCAGTCCACTGAGCCAGTCATGGGTGTCAGGTACTTATTTACCTCATGAAAGTTTTGATGCTTTATTAGGGAGTCCATTAAATGGAGAATGGTGTATTAGGATTGTAGATAACCTTGCCATAGATAATGGCTATATTTTTTCATGGGAGCTTAATTTTGACCCTAGTCTAGAGTTACAAGATTATGAGTATACTCCTCAAATTACTTCTCAGTTGTGGGATGCTGATTCTAGTATTACAGAAATAAATGGAAACATAATTACAGTTGCTCCTGGGTCTGAAGGCGAGCATTGTTATACTTATAGAACAGTAGATGAGTTTGGTTGCGAGTATACTAAGGAGGTGTGTGTTACTATGACAGCTGAAGGGCAAGCGCCAACAACGTTTTATGAGGATTTAGATGGTGATGGCTACGGTGACCCTAATAGTACAATAGAAGACTGTTCCGATATACCACCTTTGGGTTATGTAGTAAATGGTTTAGATTGTGACGATGCCAATGGTCAAATAAACCCGGATTCATTAGATTCTGAAGGTAATGGTGTTGATGAAAATTGTGATGGAGTTGATGGTGATTTATTAAGTATTGATGATTTTAGTCTAGAAAGCATAGAGATTTTACAAAACCCTTTTAATGAGAGTATATCTTTAAACCTGCCTGAACAATTATTAGGCTCTAAAATAAATATTATTATTTATGATTTAAATGGTCGTAAAGTATACAATAAAACTCATGAGTGTTTTGAAAGTGTTGTTAAAATAGAAGGGTTAAGCAGTCTATTAAAAACACAATATTTTATGGAAGTTACTAATGATGAAATAGGTTTAAAAGTCATTAGGAAAATAGTGAAAAATTAAGACCTCTTCATTTTAACCATAAAAAAAAGCCTTTCTGAAAAGAAAGGCTTTTTTTATTTACAACCTATTAGTTTTAATCAATTTTGTTTAGAGTAATTTTGTCGTATTCAAAATTAGTTGGTCGTGCTGATCCGTCAAAACCAATTGCTAAAACCATTTGAGATTCAGAATTCATTTTAAAGATACCTTTTAAGGTGCCTAGAGTTTCTTCATCTTTAATCTTCTTAACAATGAAATCAATATGGTAGTAGTTTTCTTTTTTTTCAACCTCATATTGCATAGAGGCTTCAGTTCCATCTCTCGTAAAGGATTTGCCACCCATTATTTGGCCATCAAATTCAAATAAAGCGTAACCATCTTTTGTAAGTGTTAAGTACCCAATATCACCTTTATCTTCTCCTTTCCATTTACCAACATAAGAAGGTGAATCTTTTAGCGAGAAAGAGCAAAATAACACTAAGGATACAATTAAAATTGAAAGATTTTTTAATGATTTCATGTAGATAGGAATTAAAATTATTTCCTACAATATATATCATTTTTAAATTAAAGGCCTAAAAAGGATTTAATTAGTCTTTGATAAAGTCAATTTTATCACCGATTTCTAGTTGCCATTCATCAGATAATCCAGCATTGATTTCTAAAACATATTTGGCAGGAGCTTCGGAGGGAAGTGAAGTCTCATCAAAAGGTTTTGCGTTTTTTTGAAAGCTAACAATCTGATGTTTATCATCTATATAAATAATATCTAAAGGAATTTTAGTATTCTTCATATAGAAACTTCGCATTTGTAAATTAGGGAATATAAACAACATACCTTGGTAAGTGCCAAGCTTGGTTCGGTACATTAACCCTGTTTGTGTTTCGTACTCGTCTTCAGCAAACTCTATATCTAAATTTGTTATAATAGAATCTGAACCTGCTTTTTTGAGACTTAAAGTACCTTCTTTCGTAAAGTTGATTTCTACTTTGTCTTTGGAAGTGTTGTTCTTTTCATTTTTACAATTGAAAAACAATGGCAAAGACAAAAAAAGAATAAAGATTTTAAAAAACTTAGTTGTAGACAAAATTAAGCAGTCTTAGTTTTAGGTTTATAAATAAACATAAAGTAAAGGCCAATTAATATAAAAGGTATACTTAGAAGCTGCCCGTTGTTAAGAACATTACCAAAGAAAGCAGCCAGATCTTCATCCCCTTGAGGCTCTTTAACGAATTCAACAAAGAATCTGATTGTCCATAGGAAAACTAAAAATAAACCAAATAAGAAGCCTTCTTGTTTAGATTTATTGGTTTTCCAATAGAAATAAAGCAACGTTATAAATACAAATATGTAACAACAAGCTTCGTATAATTGGGCAGGATGTCTTGGCTCGGTTTCGCTAAGTTGTCTGAATACAACACCAAAATCACTTTCGGTGTATTTTCCTATTATTTCAGAATTAATAAAATTCCCAATTCTTACAAATACAGCTCCAAGGGCTGTAGCAATAACCACACGATCAAGAATCCAAAGTATACTTTTCTTTAAGATTTTCTTGTTAAATAAATACATTGAGATAATCATACCAATAGCGGCACCATGACTCGCCAAACCCTGAAAACCTGTAAATCGTATACCATCTTTAAAGCTAAAAGGTAAAAAGATGCTAAAGAAATCTTCTTTAATTAATTCAGATTGGTAAAAAATCACATGGCCTAATCTAGCACCAATCATTATTCCCAATACAGAATAAATAAATAAAGAATCTAGGGATTCGCTTGATTGATTTTCGTTTTTCCAAATCTTCTTAGTGATGTAGAACCCAAGTATAAAGGCAATAATCCACATTACACTATAAAAGTGAAGTTCAAAAAAGCCTAAATCTAACGATTTAATAGGATCCCAGTATATTTTTAATGCGTGCATGTAAGTAATCTTTTCGCTGTAAATATACTATTTTGTTAGGGAGTGAAAATAGGATTAACGTAATATTAATCTTCCTTTGGTGGCACTGGGTCATAACCTTTTCCTCCCCAGGGATGACAACTAAAAATCCTTTTCAAGGCTAGTTGACCACCTTTAAAAATTCCATGAACTTCAATGGCTTCTTTAGCATAATGTGAACATGTAGGCTGATATCTGCAAGTAGCAGGTGTAATAGGAGATATAAAAGTTTGATAGACTTTAATTAAAAATAAAAAAGGATATGCTAAAAATTTCTTCACGATTAATTAGTCGTAAATGTGGTACCTTCTCTACTATCATTCAGTTGAATTCCTACTTCAGCTAACTCATCTCTAATTTTATCAGACAAAGCAAAGTCTTTATTTTGTCTAGCTTCTTTTCTTAGGTTTATTAAAATTTCAACAGCGCCAGATAATTTATCAGAACCTGTACTTTCTTTAGAAACATTTACTAAACCTAAAATATCAAAAGTGAAATTTTCTAAAGTTTCTTTTAACAAGCCTAAGTCTTCTTTAGTTATTGTTGCGCTACCATCTTTTATTTGGTTGATAAATTTTACAGCATCAAATAGTGTTGCTATTAAGATAGGTGTGTTAAAGTCATCGTTCATGGCATCATAACATTTCTGTTTCCATTCAGAAACATTAAAAGATGATGAATCACTGGTTTTTAAATCTTCAATTAAATTAATGGCATCCATTAACCTAAAAAATCCTTTTTCGCTCGCTAATAATCCATTATTAGTAAAATCTAATATACTTCTATAGTGCGCTTGAAGCATAAAAAATCTTGCAACACTTGGAGCGTATGCTTTAGTGATATGAGGATTATCTCCAGAAAATATTTCATTAGGCAGAATGAAATTTCCAGTAGATTTTGCCATTTTTTTGCCATTCATAATAAGCATATTGGCATGTAGCCAATAGTTAACAGGTGAGTGGTCATTACAAGCTTCTGCTTGAGCAATTTCACACTCGTGATGTGGGAATTTTAAATCCATTCCGCCACCATGAATATCAAATTGCTCACCAAGGTATTTGGTGCTCATTGCTGTACACTCTAAATGCCAACCAGGAAAACCGTCGCTCCAAGGAGAAGGCCAACGCATAATGTGCTGTGGTTCGGCTTTTTTCCAAAGTGCAAAATCCTGCGGATTTCTTTTATCGGATTGTCCGTCTAAGGCTCTTGTGTTATGAATTAAGTCTTCAAGTTTACGTTTACTTAAAATACCGTAAGGCTTAGATTCGTTGTATTTATGTACATCAAAGTAGACTGATCCATTTACAACATATGCCATTCCATTGTCTATAATGGTTTTTATAAGCTCTATTTGCTCAATAATGTGGCCTGTTGCTGTTGGCTCTATACTTGGTGGTAAAAAGTTGAATTTATTTAAGATGTTATGAAAGTCTACTGTATATCGCTGTACAACTTCCATAGGTTCTATAGCTTCTAGTCTTGC
>JASBSE010000377.1 GCA_030149115.1 Winogradskyella sp.
TAAATGTGGTTTGTGCTTCTTAGCTTTTTCAATAGCTTCTACACCGTTTTCACCCGTTATAACTTGGTAACCTTCTGAAGATAAGTTATAACCTACAATTTCTAAGATATCTGGCTCGTCATCTACCAATAGTATCTTAATGTCCTTTTTTTTCACTGTTAAGATAATTTTAAGCTTGCGTAAAGATAAAATATATCTCATTAAGTAAGTCTTTTACAGAAATTGATAACAATTCTCTAACATTGAAATTTAATATTGTGATTTCAAAACAATTACTCAGATATGGATGTTAACTTATTGTAAAAAAGCACATTGTTGACAAAAACACCCTCTAAAACTCAGTATTTGTTAGTATATTTACAATCTAATTTTTTAAAAATCAATTATGAAAAAACTTTACTTTTTACTTTTTGCTATGCTCATAGCTACGTCTTCATCATTTGCGCAAGTTGTGATAAATGAAATTGACGCCGATACTCCAGGAACTGACATGGCTGAATTTATTGAATTAAAAGGAACACCTAATGCTTCTTTAGATGGCTATGTAGTTGTTTTATACAATGGTAGTAACGACTTGAGTTATGCTGCTTTTGATTTAGATGGAAAAACATTAGACTCTAATGGTTTTTTTATTTTAGGTAACACTGGTGTAATCTCAGGAAGTGATATAGATTTAGGTACTAGTAATGCCTTACAAAACGGAGCTGATGCTGTAGCAATTTATACCGGAAATGACACTGATTTTCCTGATGGAACAGCAGTTACATCTGCAAATTTAGTAGATGCACTTGTATATGGAACTGGAGATGCTGACGATGCTGAATTACTAGCTGGATTAGGAGAATCTGTTCAATACGACGAAAGTGCCAATGGTGCTAATAGTACTGAGTCATTACAACTAAATGCTGCTGGTACTGCATACGAAACAAAAGTTCCTACCTTTAGAGCAGAAAATGATGCTGCGGTTTGTGATCTAAGCTTAACTTCTACTTCTGCAACATGCGATGCTGTAACTGCTGGAACTGATACTTATACTGCTACATTAGATTTTACAGGCGGTGGAACAAGCACATACACTGTAATGGCTGATTCTGGTACTGTAGACTTATCTTTGGGAGATCCTTCTGTTGATGCTACCGGAACAATAACAGTAACTGGTGTTCTAGAAGGTACAGATGTGACTATTACCGTGCAAGATGGTGGCCTTTGTGATTTAAATAGTACAATAACAACTGCTGTATGTGAACCTTCTAATTCTTTACCTATTTACGAAGGATTTGATTATACAGTTGGAACTGACATTGCTACAGAAGCAAACTGGGAACTTTTCAGCGGTACTGACAACCCTATAGATGTAATTGCAGATAACTTATCTTATACAGATTTTGCTGCCTCTTCTGGAAATGCAGTTAATATTGTTGCTGGATTTCAAGATGATAGAATTCTTTTTGATGAAGTTACTTCTGGAGAAGTTTATGCTTCATTTTTATTAAAAGTTACTGACGTATCGAGTATTACAGATTTAACTGATGGTGGCTACTTTGCTTTATTTGCATCTACAACTAATTCTTTTAGATCTAGATTATGGGTAAAGCCAACTGTTGATGAAACAAGCACAACTGTAGATTTTGCTTATACAGCAGGCAGCTCTGGTACCGGATTTGGACAAACTCAAAACCTAAACGACGTTGTTTTAGTTATAATGAGCTACAATGTTGATAGTGGAGTAATGAACGCATGGATTAACCCATCTTCTGCTGATTTTGGTGCTATGTCTGCACCAACTGCTGATTTCACAGACACAGATGGAACTGCTAACACAATAGATAGATTTATACTTAGACAAGACTCTACAGGAGAAACTCCTGATATGGTTTTTGATGAGTTAAGAATCGGTACAACTTGGGCAGAAGTAACACCTTCTACTCTATCTAATAACGATTTTAATTTAGACCAAGTTTCTATCTACCCTAACCCAACAAATACTGGTAAGGTAACTATTACATCATCTAATAGTGATGCTATGAATGTACAAGTATTTGACATTCTTGGTAAGCAGGTTAAAAATGAAACTTTAACTAATAACACACTTAATGTATCTAACTTAAATACTGGTGTGTATATCTTAAAAATTACTCAAAACAATGCAACAACGACTAAGAAATTAGTTATTAAATAATCATTGTTTTTTACATAAAGAAAGCGCAGCTAAGATTTAGCTGCGCTTTTTTATTTTCAATACTTTTGCAAAATGATTTCTAAAGATGCTATTTTTAATATTAAAAATAATGCCGAGTTTGAGGCATTAGCACTTGATGTCTTTAGATTTCAGTTTGAAAACAACCGCGTTTATAGATCTTTTTGCGATTTACTTTACAAGCATCCATCTGATGTAAAAAATATCACGGAAATCCCTTTTTTACCAATTCAGTTTTTTAAAACACGAGAAGTATTGAGTTCTCAAAATACGGTTGAAAAAACCTTTACCAGTTCTGGCACAACAGGAAGTACAACAAGTAAGCATTTTGTTACAGACCTAAGCATTTATGTAGAAAGTTATTTAAAAGGCTTCGAACACTTTTATGGTAATATTGAAGATTATGCTGCATTGGCTTTATTACCTTCTTATTTAGAACGAGAGGGTTCTTCACTTATTTATATGGTAGATGATTTGATACAAAAATCTAAACATCCTGAAAGTGGATTTTACCTCAATAATCTTGAAGACTTATCAAAGACACTTAATAAGCTTGAAGCAAATGGTCAAAAAACACTTCTTATAGGTGTCTCTTTTGCTTTATTGGATTTGGTTGAACAGTTTCAATTCAACTTAAAACATACTATTGTCATGGAAACTGGTGGCATGAAAGGCAGACGAAAAGAAATCATACGACAAGA
>JASBSE010000412.1 GCA_030149115.1 Winogradskyella sp.
CTCTAGGGATGATTTCTCTCCCACGCTGCTTTTTCTAGGCTTCACCATAACTTCAAAAATGGTTGCGCAAAGCTTACGAAGGAATAAAGGTAGAGCAGGAATGGTTATTTTTTCACAATTAAATTATTTTAAAATGGCTGTTTTAGACCAATTAACATCGCAACAAGCGATAGATTTAGAAAACAAGTATGGTGCGCACAATTACCATCCACTACCAGTTGTGCTTAGTAAAGGTGAAGGTGTTTATGTTTGGGATGTTGAAGGAAAGAAATATTATGATTTCCTTTCAGCTTACTCAGCAGTAAACCAAGGACATTGTCACCCTAAAATTGTTGGTGCTATGACCAATCAGGCGCAAACGTTAACCTTAACGTCCAGAGCTTTTTATAACGATATGTTAGGTAAGTACGAGAAGTTTGCAACGGAGTATTTCGGTTTTGATAAATTATTACCAATGAATACTGGGGCAGAAGCTGTAGAAACCGCATTAAAGCTTTGTAGAAAATGGGCTTATGAAGTAAAAGGAATTGAAGAAAATGAGGCAGAAATTATAGTTTGTGAGAACAACTTCCATGGAAGAACAACAACTATTATATCATTTTCTAACGATCCTGTGGCTCGCAAAAACTTTGGCCCTTATACCGATGGATTTATTAAAATAGAATATGATAATTTAGAAGCTTTAGAAACTGCTTTAAAGCACAATAAAAATGTTGCAGGATTTTTAGTAGAACCAATTCAAGGAGAAGCTGGAGTTTATGTGCCAAGCGAAGGTTATTTAGCTAAAGCTAAGGCTTTGTGCGAAGCACATGGTATACTTTTTATTGCAGACGAAGTACAAACTGGTATTGCTAGAACAGGAAAGTTACTTGCGGTAGATCATGAAAATGTTCAACCTGATATTTTAATTTTAGGTAAAGCACTTTCAGGTGGAGCATATCCTGTTTCAGCTGTATTGGCTAATGATAATGTAATGAATGTTATAAAACCAGGTAACCATGGAAGTACTTTTGGTGGTAATCCTGTGGCAGCTGCTGTTGCTGTTGCTGCTTTAGAGGTTGTTAAAGATGAAAGTTTATCAGAAAACGCAGAGCAATTAGGTCAGCTTTTTAGAAGTGAATTGAACAAGTATATAGAAACCAGTACCATAGCTAAATTAGTAAGGGGAAAAGGGTTACTAAATGCTGTAGTCATTAATGATGACGAAGAAAGTGATACTGCTTGGAATATTTGTTTAAAACTAAGAGACAATGGTTTGTTGGCAAAACCAACACATGGTAATATTATAAGATTTGCACCACCTTTAGTAATGAATGAAGATCAATTGCTAGATTGTGTTTCTATAATTACAAAAACACTTCAAGAATTTGAATAAGAATTAAATGTTTTAATAAAAAAATACCACGATTTTAAATCGTGGTATTTTTTTTGCACTATCTACATCCAGCTTTCTCAGCAGCTTCATAAAGTTGTTCAATACTTTCTTTAGGAATGCTAGGGTTGTTTTCAAATAGTCCTATGTACCAATCAAAGAATTCACATGGATTAAGCATTAGCCATATTGTAAAGCCAAGCCCTATAAAAGAAATAAATAGCGACACAATAGCAAATATTCTGGCATTTTTCATAGCTATTCCATTACTATATTCTTCTGGATTAGTATTATATTTTTTTAGTTCTTGAGTAGCAATTATTATAGCAACAACAGCAGAAATTGTGCCGAGACCATAGATGCAACAACATATTATTCCTACTACAGATAAAATATAAACTAATGTTGTATTGAGTTTTTGCATGAATTAAGTTAATTAGTTGAAAAATAGTTTTAAAATATAGTTGGTAACAGCAGCTATAAGTATAAGGCTTGCTAATCCAAGTTTTATTTTTTCACTGTGCTCTATTTTTTTGAACATATCAAAAATAAGAAAAACAAAAAACAGTAGGATAGGGTAAAGTGCAGGATACATTAAAAAAGCATCTACAAACTGACCCTTCATAAAAAACATTGCTGAGCGTTGTAAACCACAACCAATACAATCAAAGCCAAAGTGTTCTTTTATAACACAAGGTAGCATGTAATCTTCGATACTTTTTATAAGTAAAAACATAAGGCTAAATTAACCATTTTACATTTATACTAGATATTATAAAAATAACTATCGTTTGCCTTACTTTTGTATTTAATTATTTAGTAAAGTATGAATATTTCTAGGCTAATCAATCTTATTTTTATCATTGGAGGTGGGATTATAGCAATTTACGCTCAAGCAGGTGAAAAGCAAAACACATATTTATTAATAGGAGGTATTGTTTGTTTAATGCTTGGAATCTACAGAACATCACGAAATATAGCGAGCAAGTTTGAAAACCAGGAGGAAGAATCTTTTGTAAAATCAGAACCAATAGAGGACAATGAAAAAAGGTGATATTGTTGAAACTATTGATGATGCAATAACAGGAACGGTCACTCAAGTTTCTGGTACTACCATAACTATTGAAGATACTAATGGTTTTGAGTTTCACTTTGAAAAAAACGAATTAATGGTAGTCTCATCTAATCAAAAATTAGATAATGCTATTTATGATGCAGACATTGAATCGGTAAAAAGAGAAAAGGAAATTCCTAAGCGTAAAATAACACCCTCAGTTAAGCCAAAGGAGCGTCATGCACCTAAATTTGAAGTCGATTTACACATACATCAACTTACAGATTCTACAAAAGGCATGACTAATTTTGATATGATGAACTTACAACTAGACACAGCCAGAAGACAATTAGAATTTGCCATTCGTAAGCGTATTCCTAAAATAGTATTCATACATGGAGTGGGTGAAGGAGTACTTAGGCAGGAACTCGAAACCCTCTTAGGTCGTTATAACAATATTCAGTTTTATGATGCAGACTATAAAACATATGGCATAGGAGCAACAGAAGTCAGAATATTTCAGAATACAGAACCTTAATCGTCCTCTGGTAAATTAAACGAATAGGTTAAAGTACCAAAATCTATAGCATCAGAAGATAATATCTCAAGGTTAAAGTCTATAATTAAGAAATTTACAGTCACAGTTCTTGTGTAAATATTAGTATCTGTTAAGCCTGGATTACCATAAGGTGTATCT
>JASBSE010000362.1 GCA_030149115.1 Winogradskyella sp.
AAGTAAGGCTTTAGACAAAGCTACTGTGCCCAAATAATCAATGTCCATAAGTTTTTTATCCACTTCAATATCTGTTTCAATAATCAGGGAGCGTTGACTAATGCCGCCATTGTTGATGAGAATATCAACGTTACCAAACAATGAAATAGCTTTTTCTACTGTATTAGGCATGGATTTATAATCTGCCAAATCTAGAGGAAGGACTTTGATGTTTTCAGGTTGTTGGCATTTGTTTTTTACGTCCTTTAAAACTGTTTCCCTACGAGATGATATGATGAGTTTGCAATTCTGTTTTGCCAACTGTAAAGTTAGGGCTTCACCAATTCCGCTTGATGCTCCGGTAATCCAGATTATTTTGTTTTCAAATGTCATTTCTGCTTGTTAGAATTCAGCCATTCTTGTCGTAAATCATCACTTAATTTTCCAGTACCATCATGTTTCCAGCCTGGAGGCTTAATTAAATACTGAAAACGATCTTTTAGAGATTTTTTTCCGGTAAATGTGTCTTTTAGCATGTTCCACCATTCAATAAAAGCAATCTTAACAGGATTATAAGTATTGATGTTAGTAACAAGTCCATATTTTACCTTTTCGTCATCTAATTCTGGTTGAAATGTGCCGAAGAGTTTATCCCAAATAATAAGTATTCCAGCATGATTTCGGTCTAAATAAATCGGGTTACTACCATGATGCACTCTGTGATGTGAAGGTGTATTAAATATGGCTTCAAACCAACTCGGCATTTTATCTATGGCTTCGGTATGAATCCAAAACTGATATAATAAACTAATGGACATTTGTAATAATATCATAGCAGGATGAAACCCTAAAAGTGGCAACCATAACCAAAAAATGAACGAATAAAAACCGCCAGACCATGTTTGTCTCAAAGCTGTGCTTAAATTATAGTGTTGAGATGAATGGTGTACAACGTGTGATGCCCAAAACAAGCGACACTCATGCGAAATTCTATGAAACCAATAATACGCCAAGTCATCTGCAAAAAATAATAACACAAAAGACCACCAAGCAAGAGGAATTGTAAATAACCTGAAATTATTATAAACCCAAAATAAAGCTAACCAAACTAAGCCTTTGCTTGCAAACCCTAAAAAAACATTTCCTAAACCCATTGCAATAGAAGCAAAAGCATCCTTAGGTTCATAACCCTTAACGTACTTTAGTTGCTCTCTTGTAGTAACATATAATTCTAGCAACATAGCTAAAATGAAGAAGGGTATTGCATAAAGAATTATATTCGGAAAATCTGGCATTAGTAGGTCCATTTGAGCATCTAAAATACGAAAATATTTAACTACTTTTACGATTGAACTATGACAGCAACATACCATAAATACATACTCAATTTTAAACGACCAAGTGGTACGTCTAGAGGTGTGATTACAACCAAAGAAACCTGGTTTATTGGTCTCAAAAAAGAGGGTAAAGCAGGTGTAGGAGAGTGCGGCATTTTAAGAGGTTTGAGCATAGATGATAAACCAGACTATGAAGACAAACTAAAATGGGTATGCGTTAATGTCCATTTGGGTTTAGAGAGGTTATTAGCAGAGCTAATAGAATATCCGAGCATTCAATTTGGATTAGAAATGGCTTTTAAATCTTTAGAAAGCGAATCTGAATTCAATCTTTTTCCATCTAAGTTTTCTAAAGGACAAGATGCTATTCCTATTAACGGATTGGTTTGGATGGGAGATGAAGTGTTTATGAAGACACAAATAAAAGAGAAAATTGAAGCTGGTTTTGATTGTATAAAACTAAAAATTGGTGCCATAGATTTTCAAACCGAATTGAATATTTTAAAGTCTATACGAAAAGAGTTTTCAGTTTCAGATATAGAATTGCGAGTAGATGCTAATGGAGCATTTTTACCCAGTGAAGCGTTAGAAAAATTAAAACAATTATCAGAATATCAATTACACTCTATTGAACAGCCAGTAAAAGCTAAACAGTTTGATGTCATGGCTAGGCTTTGTGAAGTTACACCTTTGCCGATAGCTTTAGATGAAGAATTAATAGGTGTTTTTCATAATGAAGAAAAGAAAGAATTGCTTAAAATTATAAAGCCACAATACATCATTTTAAAGCCAAGTTTGATAGGTGGATTTGGAGGTAGTCGAGAATGGATTGATATCGCAGAAAGCTTAAATATAAGATGGTGGGTTACTAGTGCATTAGAGAGTAATGTAGGTTTAAATGCCATAGCGCAATGGACCTACACATTAAATAATACGATGCCACAAGGTTTGGGGACAGGAAGTTTATTTACTAATAATTTTACTTCTCCATTAACCGTAAAAAATGGTACTTTGCAATGCGATATAAACAAAGATTGGAAATTTAGATTATGAGGTTAAATTATATACAACAAGCTTATAAAGGATTATACGATGGCTGGCGCTATATTGTAGGAACAATAATTGTAATCATCTTTGTTTTTGCAGGGCAAATACCCTACACAATTGCTGCCTTACTTGAGGCCCATAAAAGAGGGTTAAACTTATTTGAACTCAATGAAAATATTTTGATGAGTCTCTTAGAGTCTAACCTTAATTTAGCATTGATGCTGTTGTCTTTTGCTGTAGCTCTTGTTGGTATTTTTATTGTCAACAAGTTTTTACACAAAATGACAATTACACAACTAACAACATCTCGAACTAAAATAGATTGGAAACGCTTTTGGGCCATATTTTTTGCTTGGGGAATTATATCTTCAGGCTTAGTGCTGATAGATTATTTTGTCTCTCCAGAGAATTATGTCTTTAATTTTGATCTCAATAAATTTTTAATACTTGCTGTTATAGCTATTGCTTTTGTGCCTTTGCAAACCAGTTGCGAAGAATATTTCTTTAGAGGTTACTTAATGCAAGGTATAGGTGTTGTTGCTAAAAATAGATGGATGCCTTTAATTGTAACATCTGTAATTTTTGGAATGCTTCACATTGCTAATCCAGAAGTAGACAAGTTAGGTTATGGTGTAATGGTTTATTATATAGGTACAGGTTTATTTTTAGGTATTATGACCTTAATGGATGAAGGTTTAGAATTAGCTTTAGGTTTTCACGCTGCCAATAATCTTTTTACAGCCTTATTGGTTACAGCAGATTGGACGGCTTTTCAAACACATTCAATTTTAAAAGATACTTCAGATCCAACAAGAGCTGGGTTTGGGGATGTTTTTATGCCTGTATTTATAATGTTTCCTTTAATCTTGTTTATACTTTCTAAAGTTTATGGTTGGAAAAATTGGAAACAAAAATTATTTGGAAATGTAGATGAACCACCAAAAGAAGATTATAAAATTATAGAAGAATAATGACACCAAATTACGATAAAGTTCATAATAGATTTAAATTAAATGGTCAGCACTACGACCATGAAGACTTAAAGGAAGTAGCCTATAGTCTAATAAAAGAAGGTGAATCTCACGAAAAGACAACTGGTAATTTTCTCATTGATTGGTTAAATGAGAAGGATTATATAGAGGTAAACACATCGGGCTCTACTGGCAAACCAAAACTCATAAAACTCAAAAAGCAAGCTATGGTAAATTCTGCTATTGCGACGGGGGATTTCTTTGGTTTAGAGCCAGGTGATACAGCAATAGATTGTTTGCCAAGTCATTACATTGCTGGTAAAATGATGCTTGTAAGAGCCATGATTTTAGGTTTAGATATAGATTTTGTAGAACCAAGTGCACACCCTATTTTTGATTATGAAAAGCACTACGACTTTTGTGCAATGATTCCTTTGCAGCTTAAGCATACTTTAAAGTATACTTATAATATTAAAACCATTATAGTTGGTGGCTCTAAAGTTACCCAACCTTTATTAGAGCGTATAAAAACTTGTAACTCTAGATTTTTTGAAACTTATGGTATGACAGAAACTGTAACCCATGTTGCAGTTAGACAATTACATTCTAAAGCCTCTAAAGGAGAAAAGTATTTTAATGCTATTCCTAATGTGACTTTCTCTCAAGATGATTGCCAGTGCTTAGTTATTAGTGCGCCTAAATTATTAGGAGAGCCTTTAGTAACAAATGATATGGTAGCTTTAAAATCTGAAACAAGTTTTCAATTATTAGGTCGTTACGACAATGTTATTAATTCTGGTGGTGTTAAATTATTCCCAGAACAGATAGAGGATAAATTACAACCTGTTATTGATGAACGTTTTATTGTTGTAGGTGAAGAAGATGAGGCGTTAGGTGAACGCTTGGTTTTAATAGTTGAAAATCCAAGAGATTCTGCTGATAGTATAGCCAACAGAATTAGATTTATAAAAGGCTTAACTAAGTTTGAAGTGCCTAAACACATCTATATAACTGATAAGTTTGTTGAAACGGTGAATGGTAAAATTCAACGCGCTAAAACTATTGAATCGGTTATAGGTTAGCTGTACTGATGTAATTGTAGATATAAATAGAATAAAACAAAAACCCAATGCAAAAGCATTGGGTTTTTGTTTTAAAATATGTGAGTTCAAAAATTAATTTCCAGCAGAAAGATTCTTCATTTCTTCTTCAATCATTTCGTAGAATTCATCAATTTTTGGAAGCACTATAATACGAGTTCTTCTGTTTTTTGCTTTATTTTCAGCAGTATCATTTGCTACTAAAGGTACATGGTAACTACGACCAGCAGCAATTAATTGCTGAGGGTTTACTTCAAGACTTTCTAGCACACGTACAACAGAAGTTGCACGTTTTACACTAAGATCCCAGTTATCTAACAATGGTGGTTTGCTGTATGGTACATTGTCTGTATGAGACTCTACCATAGCTTCAAAGTTTGGTTTACTGTTAATTACCTTAGCAACTTTGCCTAAAATTTCTTTTGCTCTATCGGTTACGTTATAGCTACCACTTTTAAATAAAAGTTTATCAGCAATAGAGATAAAAACAACACCTTTTTCAACATTAATTTCAATGTCTGGATCATTGATGCCTACTTCTTTCTTTAAGCTGGTAACGATGGCAAGTGTTACACTATCCTTTTTAGTTAAGGCATCCTGTAAACGAGAAATCTTTAAATCTTTTTCTTTTAAGCTTTCTAATGATTTTTCAAGGTTTTCCGCACCTTTTTGTGTTAAGGTTGTTAAGTTTCCTTTAGTATCAATTAAATCTTGGTTTGCCTTACGTAAATCAGCTAACTGATCTTTCATTGTTTCTACTCTGGCATTAGCTGCTGCAGCATCAGACAGACATTTATTTAATTTTACAGTAGCACTGTTTAATAAATCTTGTGTTTCTTGATGTTTAGCTTCAAGTGCTGCATATTCTTTCTTCGATACGCAAGATGCAAACAACACCATTGAGCAAACACTTAATAACATTAGTTTTTTCATAATTGTCGTTATTGTTTAAGTTGTTATTTTAACATATCAAAATTATACAAAAGAAAATAGGCTAGAACATAGATTAACAAAAATTTTAACAGTTTTATAAACAGTTAAAACGTTTAGTTTTCTTTACATAATAGGTCCAAACGATAGAAGAGGTTTGGTAATAATTAGGACATTTTTTGAGTGTTTTACGTTCCTTTAAAATATTCCTCAAATTGAGATAAAAAGAAACATGAGCTTTTATGATAGCAATAAAGTGAGAAGGTTTTAATTGTAGTAAAAACCTAATACCTGCAACACCATCTAATAGCATCCTTGTTACAGCTTTAGAAAGAACATTACTGTCCGTATTTTTCACTAAAGTCATAAGGCTATTTCTAAAATTTAAGTAGGTTTTTTTGGGGTTGGTATTCTCTAGGGTTGCACCACCAACATGATATACTGTAGATGTGCCAACATATTGCGTTTTATAATTACTATTGTAGGCGCGCCAACATAAATCTATTTCTTCCATGTGAGCAAAGTAACTTTCATCAAAACCTTTCAAAGATTTAAAAATCTCATTTTTTATAAAAAAGCAAGCGCCAGAAGCCCAAAAAATATCTATAACATCATTGTATTGCCCTTTGTCGTCTTCAATGGTATCAAAAATACGACCTCTACAAAAAGGATAACCATACCTATCTATAAATCCACCTGCGGCACCAGCATATTCAAATTTTGACTTGTCTTTGTAATCTAATATTTTAGGTTGAAGGATGTCTGGCTTTGCTTCAGAATTGAAAGCCGTTAGAATTCCATCAAGCCAATTCTTAGTAACTTCAATATCACTATTTAAAAGGCAAAGTAGTGGTTCTGAGACATGTTGAAGAGCTTCATTGTAGCCTTTAGCATAACCACCATTTTCAGAATTTTGAATTATTGTAACCTCAGGAAACGAAGTTTTTAAAAATTCAACAGAGCTATCAGTAGAAGCATTGTCTGCAACATAAATTTTAGCATCTTCAGAATACTTTAAAATCGAAGGTAAAAATTGCTCTAATAGAGTTTTACCATTCCAGTTTAAAATAACAATTGCTATATCTTTGTCGCTGTACATTTATGCCTTTTTATAATTAGGAATATCTCGTAAGAACTGATAACGTTTAGCCTCAGTGTCCATTTGACAATAATAGTGATTTATGCCGTTTGTTACCATGAGGAATTCGGCATTTAACGCTAAATTATAACGTGCAATTTGGTCAAAAGTATCTTGGTTTATAGTAATGTCATACGATTTACATTCAACTATAAGTAGGATGCTACCGTCAGAATTGAAGATAACAATATCGTAGCGTTTCTTTAAGCCGTTAATGTTTAATTCCTTTTCAACATTAATTAACGATTTAGGATAATTTTTCTCATTAATTAGATAGTGAACACAATGTTGTCTCACCCATTCTTCGGGTTGAAGGACGATGAATTTTTTCCGAATAACATCAAAAATAGAAACTTTATTTTCTGTACTTTTGAATCGGTATTCAAACTGTGGAAAGTTAAGTTTTTGCACTTCACAAAATTAAAATTATAATATCATTCGAGCAAACGATTTAAGAGATTGGACGAAGTAAAGCAATTAGTAGCAGATATTAAGAAAGGACAAATTAAGCCCATTTATTTTCTTATGGGTGAAGAGGCTTATTATATTGATAAAATTTCAGATTTTATTGAAGATAATCTTTTAGATGAAGCTGAGAAAGGGTTTAACCAGATGGTGCTTTACGGAAGAGATGTAACGATTGATGATATTGTAAGCAATGCTAAGCGTTATCCTATGATGGCAGAGCGCCAAGTAGTTATTGTTAAGGAAGCGCAAGACCTTAGTCGTACTATAGAAAAACTGGCATCTTATGCCGAAAATCCTCAGCCAACAACGGTTTTAGTCATTAATTACAAGTATAAAAAAATTGATAAGCGCAAAGCATTATACAAGGCCATAAACAAAAACGGTAGTGTAGTTTTTGAAAGTAAAAAACTCTACGATAATCAAGTGCCAGATTGGATAAGACGTGTACTAAAAGGGCAAGGTTATGATATTTCCCCCAAAGCAGCTCAAATGCTGGTTGAGTTTTTAGGAACAGACTTAAGCAAGGTGAACAATGAGCTCGATAAGCTAAAAATTGTGTTACCAAAAGGCACACAGATTACACCAGATCATATTGAGGAAAATATCGGAATAAGTAAAGACTTTAATAATTTTGAACTTCGTAAAGCTGTTGGTGAACGTAATATTGTAAAAGCACACCAAATTGCGAAGTACTTTGCAGATAATCCTAAGGATAATCCTATGGTGGTGACTGTAGCTTTGCTGTTTAATTTCTTTTCTCAGTTGTTGCATCTTCATGGTATGACTGACAAAAACCCAAGAAGTGTGGCTTCAGCACTGAGGGTTAATCCTTACTTTGTAAATGAATATCTTACAGCTGCTCGCAACTATCCGATGAAGAAGGTAAGTGCTGTTGTAGCTTTACTCAGAGAGTTTGACGTAAAAAGCAAAGGAGTAGGTGCTAATGCAGTTCCTCAAGGCGATTTACTAAAAGAGCTTTTGGTAAGGATAATGAGTTAATTACTCTATCAGCAAACGTCTTCTTATTGTGCTTTTTCCAGAGGTATCTTCAATGATTATGAGGTATATTCCAGAAGTTAAATCGGATACATCAATTTGCTTCCTGTTGGATGTTTTTACGAGTTGACCAGTTATAGTATAAATTTTAGTTTGAAGATTATCTTCGCTCAGCGTAATTTGGGTTTTAGCTGGATTTGGGTAAAATGAAATCGGTGTCAATTCAGTTTCATTCATAGAAAGAGTAGAGGTATTGAAGCTATACAAAGCTGATTGTAGTGCTCCATTCTCTTCAGCTGTTATATAATACTCGTTTGCATTAAGAGGATATATACCTTCAATCTGAAACGAATAATTTTCGGGTACAGCAATAGACGTTTTTGTAACACTTCCGTTAGAAAATAGCCCAGAGTTAAACCCGCTTAATTCTATTAAAAAAGCACCACCACCATCAAATCCTGTGATAATAATTTCGTTACTCAATGTATTGAATGTCGCTCCAGATACTAAACCACCTGCTGTAATACTATCAACCATAGAAATACTGTATGAGCCAGGTGTTTTGGGTAATTCGTAAATGTTGGTATTGCCATCTAGCCAATTTCGGGTAAACACATAAAGACTATTATTATAATGTATTAAGCTCTCTGCATCAAAATTGGTAGCAAACGGACTTGTTGTAAAATCTGTTTGATCAGCGTAATTAAAGTTAATGACATCTGCGGTAACAGAAGTGTTATTCAAATAATCTGAAATGGCAATTCTGTAAACCTTTAAATCGGTTCTATTTCCTTGGTAATTACCAAAATCACCAACATAAATGTATGTTCCGTCTTGTGTAAGATCTTCCCAATCTACATTATTAGCGTTAGTAATGGTAACTGTACGAGTTACATTTCCTGTAGAAATATCTATATCAAAAAGTTGATTGGTATTTGCACTATCGTTATGCGTAATCAATGTATTGTTTAGATACAATAACCCTGAAGTTTCATTAACGGTTGCATCTAATGAAGTTTCTAATGTAAACTGTTGCGCATTGATGCCTAAAAATGATAAAACCCAAAATAGACTAAAACAGAGAATAAGTCTCATAAAATTATGATTAAAGCTTAAATGTACATAACAAAAGGTATCACAGGCAAAAAAACATACGATTCACCTTTATTTGGGTTAAAACTATAGTTTTCTATGATAATGCAACAATTCTTCATCAGATGTAGGCAATGTTCCGATGCCTTTTAGTTCAAAACTTAAACGCTCTAGTAGTTTTCTTGAGGATAAATTTTCTTCTAAAGTATAGGCACTTAATTCTGTAAGACCATGATTATCTTTCATTATTTCTACAAGCTTTGATGTGGCTTCAAATGCATAGCCTTTTCCTTCGTTAGTTGGCAAAAA